>DATCRS010000482.1:0-2938 GCA_036568845.1 Devosia sp.
CCCCTGCCGAGGCCGGACCGCCAATGGGATAGGAGAGATGCACCGGGGCGATGCCGAACTGCGCCTTGATGATGCGAACCGACTGCTCGATCTCGTTGCGTGCCTCGGCCTCCGGGAGCTTCTTCAGTTCATAGTGGTGCACGGTGTGGGCGCCGATGGTGCAGAGCTGCTCGCCGGCGAAGGTCTTGAGCTCCGACCAATTCATGATGAGCTCGCGGCAATGCGCGTCGAGATCGAGCCCGTATTGGGTGGCAAGGGCGCGGATCAGGGCGACGCGGTCGGGTTCGGGCATGGCGCGCATGCGCCAGTAAATCTGGTCGTAGGCCTCGTTCTTCTCAGCGAGCGTCTTGGTAGGCAGGTAGTCGGTTTCGCCGAGATAGGTCACAGCCACCGCCTCCTGCTGGGCGATGATGTCCTCCAGTGCCTGCCACCAGATTTCGCCGACCCCGTCGACCAGCGCGGTGGGGACATAGAGCGTGAAAGGGCACTGGGTGCGGCGGAGGACGGGGAGCGCGTAGCGCAGATTGTCGCGGTAGCCGTCATCGAAGGTGAAGACCACGAAGGGACGGGTGCGCTCGGGATCCTCGATGCGGCGGATGGCTTCGTCGAGGTCGACGATGTCGAGGCCGAGCTCGCGCACCCGCTGGATGGTGAACTCGAGGAACTCGGGGCGCACTTGCAGGATGGCGTTGGGCGAAAAGTCCGCCGGATCGTCGGGCAATACGCGGTGCAGCGTGAAGATGACGCCCTTGGAGGTCGAGAGCCGGCGGATCAGTGCCGGCAGCTGCGAGGCCCAGAGCAACTCGAACATGCCGCGGATGGCGGCGTATTTCAGTCCCGGCATCAGGCGACCGACCGTTCGGCGGGTGCGGAAACCATCTGGCCGAATTCATAGCCCAGCGTTGATGCCTCGGCGAGGGTCGACTGCACCGCGTCGCGGTCGGCGCTGTCGCCGGCGACCAGCACCAAGCGGCAGTCGATGCCGGCAAAGATCGGCAGCGCCGAGGTGACGCCGATGCGGCCGGTGGTGACGATCACCACCTCATAGATGTCGGTCAGAGCTTCGATCAGGGTGACCGGCTTCATCGAGCGGCGTTCGAGCGCGGCCTGCTGGCCCCAGGGGACCGCGGCCAGGCCCTCGCTGACCTTGTGGACCACGTCGCCAAAGCTGGCTCTTTCGGCGGCGAGATCGGTGAGACCGGGTTCGGGGGACGGGCGCCCGCTGCCGGCATCGATGGTGGCGATGGAGAGGCCGCGGCCCATGGCGCTCTTCACCAGCGTGTCGGCGACCGACTCGACGTCGTGATAGCTGCTCAGCGCCGCGAGCATGACGACACGGACACGCCCGATGGCGATATCGGCGGCTAGGTTGCTGAGCTCCAGCGCTGCGGCACCAGGTGTGAAGGCGGGCTGCTCCGTCGGGACGGGTGCCGGCTGAGGTTCGATTTCCGGCTGCGGTGGAGCCGCTTGGATGAGGGGCTCTTCCGTCTCGGCAGGAACCTGCTCCGGTTCGAGCTCGACGTCGAGTCCCGCTTCGGCGTCCGGAGCTGGCGCCGGCGCAGCACGAAGCCGGCCGGTGATGGCGGCGAGGAAGGGACGGCGCTTCGGGCGAGCTTCGGGCGCCGGCTCCGATTCTTCCGGCTCGGGAATAGCATCGGCGTGCGGCGCTGCTTCACCCTCCCGCTGCAGGTCCTCGAACAGATTAGGCTCTTCCACGGCCACAAGGCCTTCGGCGGCCGGTTCAGTGGTCACGACCCGCAGCGAATGCCGCTCGGTGATGGCACGCCCGGACATGAGCTCACCGAAGAGGATGGCGCCGACTTGCAGCGCAAGGGCGACAAAACCCACGGCGCCGAGGATGAAAGCCGTTTTCGGTGAGGCCGGGGTTACCGAAGGCGCCGCGACGGTGACTACCCGGACATCGGGAAGCGCGGAGCTCGAGTCCGTCCTGGCCGCTGCGTCGGAATATCGCGCGAGATAGCTTTCGAGCAGGTCACGCTGGGCCTTGGCCTCGCGCTGCAAGCTGTCGAGCGTCACCGTATCCCGAGTCGCGGCCGAGACATTGAGCTTCAAGCGAGCGAGGTCATCATTGAGCGACTGCTCGAGATTGGCTTCGACCTGGGCTTCGGCCTCCAATGCATCGGCGACCTTGCGACCTTCCGCGGCGATCTGCGATTCTATTGCCTGAATCTGGGCACGCAGCGCCTTGATGGTCGGATGGTTGGAGAGCAGCGTCGAGGAGCGCTGCGCCAGTTCGCCCTGGAGCGTCGCCTTGGACTGGACGAGATTCTGGATCACCAGCGAGTTGCGCACGTCGGCGACGCCGTCGATCGGCTGCCCCGAGCGCAGCAGGCCGCGGATCAGGTTGGCGCGCGACTGGGCGGAGTTCTTGCGCTCCTGGGCGGAGGTGATCTGGGTGGCGATGTTGGAGAGCTGCTGGTCGAGAATCGAGGTCTGGTTGACGCCGGACTGGAAGAGGTCGTTCTCGGCCCGGTAGTTGGCGACAGCGGTCTCCGCCTCCTGCACCTTTACGCGCAGCTTGGCGATCTCCTCCTGGAGCCAGTCGGAAGCGACTGCCGTGTCGGCGAGCGAGAGCTCGGCACGGCGCCGGACATGAGCATTGGCGATGGCGTTGGCGATAGTCGCGGCCAGTTGCGGGTCCTGAGAACGGACGTTGATGGAGATCACCGCCGAGTCGCGCTGACGGACAACCGTGACGTTCTCGTTGAGGTTTTCGAGCACCGTCTCGTCGATGCTTTTGACGTCCGGCTTACGGCCGAGGAGCTGCATGACGAAGGTAACGGGCGAGAACCCTACCCCGCTAAACTCCCGGACCTCTCGCAGGTCGAGCTCGTCGATCACCCTCAGCAGGTTGTCGCGCGACTTGATGAGCTCGATCTGGCTCGACATCAGCGAGTCCATGGTCACTGTGCTCGAC
>DATCRS010000483.1:0-2967 GCA_036568845.1 Devosia sp.
CCTTACACTTGTCCTCGATTTGAGTACACGCCGCCCACTAGGGTTCAAGCTCAAGGGCTTCAGACATTTCTATCTGAGACATCTAAGGCCAAAATACCATCTTCAGAACCAGCATTTCCTAAAGCTGATCAACGTCCTAGAGGACGCGATGAGCCTTGAGGGCAACGCCCTATTTGAGAAGTCAGAAAGGCAGGACGCCTACAGAGAGGCGCTCGAGATCGCACTCGAGGACGACGTCAAGATCGATGAGTTTCCTAGGCGTGCCGCGCGATAGCTACTGGCTCCGCCGGGACACGTCTGACGGCCTGCAGCGCCTAGGAGCCTCACGCTGGCACCCTAAAAGCACGTGTTGATCCCCTTTTCGAGCTTCTTTTGCCACTCGGGGCCAAGGGTTTCTCTGGCATCCAGCCCCTCCTCGAAGCCCGGATCGCCGCGGTTCAGCATGACTAACTCCATCTCGGCGTTATTGCTCCCCGCGAGATAAGTCATCTGACCGCCATAGGTGGTGTGGGCCGTGCCATAGACTGTGTTGCCCATCTGGTTAAACGAGCCGGTCGTGTTTGAATAGGTCGGACCAGTGCTGACAAGGCGAGTGTTGTTCGCGGTGCCAATTCCGAGAACGATGAAGCGCTCATAACCGCTCTTCAACGTTGTGATTGCCGCCATCTGATTTGCGACAGTTGCGGCCCCCGTCGTTCTGCAGACAGGGGCGGCCGAAGTGGAAACAACGGCACGATTCTTGGACAAGCGAGTAATGGAACTGCTGGCGCACGACGCAAGAAATGTGGCGGCGATAGCGACCAGGACAATTGATGCTTTCATGATTACCCCCCGCGTCACTATTGCCCATCAACGCCATTCAGTAAAGATTGCGGCTACCTGGGAGGCACGCGCCGGCGCGAATAGCCCCCGTAGCCCTCATGGTGAGCGCCGTCGAACCACGAGGGCGGGCGAGTGGAGGGTGCAGCGCAAGCGCCCTCGTCCTTCGGCAGGCTCAGGATGAGGGCTGGGAGGGTTCAGGATGAGGGCTCCGGCACGCTAGGGTGCAGCTCCACCACCCTCACGGCTCTCCCCTGAGATACCGCGGTGAACCCGCCAGTGCGCCCGTCGTGCCGCCGTCGACGACGATCTCCGTCGCCGTCAGGCCGGAGCTTTCGTCTGAGGCGAGGAAGAGCACGGCGTTGGCCACCTCCGCGGCCGTCAGCATGCGATTGAACGGCGCCCGTTCGCCGAGCGCCTGCTTCCGGCGATCCTGTTCCGCCGGCTCCATCCGGTCGTGGCCCCAACTGGGCGTATCGACGGCGCCGGGAACGACCACGTTGACGCGGATGCCGCGCGGCGCCAGTTCCGACGCCATCGAGCGAGCCATGGCCGCCGAGGCCGCCTTGCTCGCCGCATAGGCGGCGGCGCCGGGCGGACCCATAGTCGCGTAGACCGAGCCCATCAGGATGACCGACGCGCCCGGGCGCAAGTATGGCAACGCCCCCTGCACCGCCATGAAGATGTTGGCGACGACCTCCATTTGCGCCGCGATGTCCTGCCGGGTCGTTTCGCCGAGCGTCGCGGGCACATAATGCCCGGCATTGACGAAGAGGATGTCGATGCCGCCCCAGTCGCGCGCCACGCTGGCAAAGGCCTCCGCCATCCCGGCATCGTCCCCGGCATCGGCGGCGAAACCGGTGCACTGCTCGCCCAGCCGCTCGGCGACGCCACGGAGCCGAGTTTCGTCGCGCCCGGTGACGGCCACATGGGCGCCCTCGCGGACAAATGCCTCTGCCGTCGCGAGCCCGATGCCGTTGGTCCCACCGGTGATGAAAGCCGACTTCGAATGGAGGCGCATAGCAGGGCTCCGGATCAGGCCAGGGCAGTCGCCGGTCACCCTAAGCGCTCACCCGCCCCTTGCCCAGCGCGCCGGCCATGGGGAGCCGCTAGCCAACGTCATCCGTCTTACTTCCCCTCCCCTACCGCCCCACCCGCCCTCACAGTTGCAAATCGGTCCTATCTGCATCTGACCTCGCCACCTCCCCGCCCAATGTGCCCCGCCGCACCTCCAATAGAAAAAGCCCGGGAAACCCGAGCCTCGCAAATCACCGGAAAGAGTGAACCTACCCCGCGACGGCCTTCAGCGCCTGGCGGATGCGGGAATAGTTGGCCTGCATGGTTTCGAGGTCGCCCGCGAAGGCCTTGTCCTGCGTTTCGGCGGGGAATTTCACATCGGCGAGCTTCACCAGCTGGGTGTCGACCTCGGCAATGGCGTCCCTGGCCAAAGTCTGGGCCTCGGTCCGCTCGGCGAGGCTGCCGCCCTGCCTGGCGCTGCTCTGCCACTTGTCCAGCCGGATCGAAAGGCTCGCGATGTTGCGTTTGAAGGGCAGCACCATGGCGTCGCGCTGCCGCAGTTTCTGGGCGTCAATCTTGGCCTTGGCCATTGCGGTCTCCTGAAATTTGCACCTCATCGAGGCGCAGGCGGTTGAGTTCGGAAAGTTCGGCACCCGTGAAGCTGCGGCCTCCGACGAGGAGCCGGGCGCCATGCAGGCTCACCGGCGCGGCGTGCTCGAAGGCGAAGCGCAGCGCCTTGCGGGCGCTCCTGAATTCGCGCGGGCCCAGCGCCGCGGCCGTGGCCCAGTCGCGCCCGAGGTAAAGCCGGGCGCTGGATTGGTCTAATATTGTCATTGATACTTTCTGCGGCCGCAAAGGGCCGGAAGGCGGAGCCGGCTGCGGCTCCGCCCTTATTCTTAGGCGAGGGCCACGTTGGTGGCCGAGAGCCGGCCGTCACGGCCCTGTTCGAGGTCGTAGGAGACCTTCTGTCCCTCGGCGAGGCCGGAAAGACCGGCGCGCTCGATCGCGCTCACATGCACGAAGGCGTCCTTGCTGCCATCATCGGGCTGGATGAAGCCGAAACCCTTGGTGGAATTGTAGAATTTTACGGTGCCATTGATCAATTGTCGGTGTCTTTCGATTGGAGGCTGC
>DATCRS010000484.1:0-3609 GCA_036568845.1 Devosia sp.
GTTGAGGATGGAGGAATAGCCGCCCCAGGGCCGGTAGGCGGTCTTGTGAATTTCGGTGGTGACGGCGGTCTCCGGATTGGCCTTCAGCGCCTTGACCAGCGGCCCGACCTTCTGCGCCTCGGAAAGCTTGCCGACATAAACCGCATCCTCGGTAGCGATCACGGCGACGTCGTCGAGCCCCTCCACCGCCACGTGGGCCCGGTCGGAGATCACCAGCGCATTGCGGGTGTTGGAGAGCGTCGACAAGCCGTTGGAGACGTTGCCATTCTCGTCCTTGGGCGAGATCTTCCACACCGCGTCCCAGGCGCCGACATCGGACCAGGAATAGGTCACCGGCACCAGCGAGACGAGTTTCGTCTTCTCGAAGATGGCGTAGTCGACCGAGATGTTCGGCGACGTGGCAAAGCTCGCCTCGTCGAGGCGGATGAAGTCGAGATCGACCCTGGCCTTGGCCACGGCGCCTTCGGCCGCGGTATGCACATCGGGTGCCAGCGCTTCGACTTCGGCGAGGAAGGTGCCGACGCCGAGCATGAACATGCCCGAATTCCAGTAATAGCCGCCGGCATCGAGCATGCGCTGGGCACTGTCGCGGTCGGGCTTTTCGACGAAGCGCTTCACCTCGCGGACGCCGCTGGCACCGGCAGCCCCGGCTTCGATGTAGCCGTAACCGGTCTCGGGCGCGGTGGGCGTGACGCCGAAAGTGACCAGCCGGCCAGCCTTGGCGGCGGCCAGCGCCGTGTCGACGGACCACCAGTAATTGTCGTCGGTGATGACTGCGTGGTCGGACGAGAGGACGTGGATCACTGCCTCGGGGCCGAATTTCTGCCGGGCGTAGAAGGCGGCGGCGGCGATGGCGGCGGCGGTGTTGCGGGCCACCGGCTCGAGCAGCACGCCGGCCGGAATGATGCCCAGCTCCTGCGCCTGCTCGGCGACGAGGAAGCGGTAGTCGGCATTGGTGACAACGATCGGCGCTTCGTAGCGGGAGGTGTCCGAGACGCGGCGCAAGGTGTCCTGGAACGAGCTTTCGGCGCCGGTCAGCACCAGAAACTGCTTGGGCCGCGCCGAGCGCGACATCGGCCAGAGCCGGGTGCCCTGCCCGCCTGCCAGGATGACCGGAACAATTGCCGACATGACTTATCCTCACACGCAAAACTGGCGCGACATTAGCCATGCAGATGCTTAGCGGCGCAACAATTTTCGCGGCACCACGACGGAGGTAGGGACTGACGGCGACAAACTGACATGTTAGTTGATTGAGGCCTGCCGACGCAGGCCCCGCCCGGAGCATCTTTCCTTGACCGACGCCGCTATCCCCGCCTCCCGTCCGCTCGTCCAGAAGACGTCACTGTCGATCATCATCGCGGTGTCGGTCTGCCACCTCATCAACGACGTGATGCAGTCATTGCTGACGGCGATCTATCCGATCCTCAAGGCCAATTACGGGCTGGATTTCGTGCAGATCGGCCTCCTGACCTTCACCTTCCAGGTGACGGCCTCGCTGCTGCAGCCGGCGATCGGCATCTTCACCGACAAGCGGCCGATGCCGTACTCGCTGCCGGTCGGGATGGCGTCGAGCCTCATCGGCCTGCTCGTGCTGGGCTTCGCATCGAGCTACTGGCTGCTGCTCGTCGGCTCGGCGCTGGTGGGGCTGGGTTCGGCGATCTTCCACCCCGAATCGAGCCGGGTGGCGCGTCTCGCCTCGGGCGGTCGGCACGGGCTGGCCCAGTCGCTGTTCCAGGTCGGCGGCAATGCCGGCTCGGCCATCGGCCCGCTGCTCGCCGCCTTCGTGGTGCTCAACCACGGCCAGACCAGCGTTTCCTGGTTCGCCGCCGGCTCGCTGGTCGGCATCTTCATCCTCTGGCGTGTCGGCGCCTGGTATGCCGAGCACCGGCGGGCGAATGCCGGCAAGATGCCGGCGAGCACCGCGCTCATTTTCGACAAGCGGACGACCTTCATCGCCCTCGCCGTCCTCACGGTGCTGACGCTCACCAAGAACGCCTACATGGCGGGGCTTTCGAGCTACTACACCTTCTTCCTCATCGATAAGTTCGGCGTCGCGGTGCAGGACAGCCAGCTGCTGCTGTTCGTTTACCTGGGTGCCTCGGCGGTCGGCGTCTTCCTCGGCGGGCCATTGAGCGACCGCTTCGGGGTGAAGTTCGTGATCTGGTTCTCGATCCTCGGCGTCCTCCCTTTCACCCTCGCTTTGCCCTACGCCGATCTCACCTGGACGGTGATCCTCACCATCATCATCGGGCTGATCTTCTCCTCGGCCTTCTCAGCCATCGTCGTCTTCGCACAGGAGCTGATGCCGGGGCGAGTGGGGATGATCGCCGGCATCTTCTTCGGCTTCGCTTTCGGCGCCGGCGGCATCGCGGCGGCAGCCCTGGGCGCCCTGGCCGACGTTACTGGCATCCAGTACGTCTTCTGGCTCTGCTCGTTCCTGCCGCTGGCTGGGCTGCTGACCGTGTTCCTGCCGAACATGGGCCGCAAGGTGACCTGACAATTTGCGCTTTGCCCGCCGCCCGACTAGATGAGGGCCATTGGAGACGGCGATGACCTACGACCTCACGGGCAAGCGGATCTTTGTGGCAGGCCATCGCGGCATGGTCGGCGCGGCCCTGGTGCGGCGCCTGGCTAGCGAGAACTGCACTGTGCTTACCGCCGGCCGCGCGGAGGTCGACCTCAAGCGGCAGGCCGAGGTCGAAGCATGGGTTGCCGCACAGAAGCCCGACGCGGTGATCGTCGCCGCGGCCAAGGTCGGCGGCATCTTGGCCAATGACAGTTTTCCGGCCGACTTCCTCTATGACAACCTGATGATCGAGGCGAACCTTGTCGAGGCATCGCACCGGGCCGGAGTCGAGAAGCTCTTGTTCCTCGGCTCGAGCTGCATCTACCCCCGCCTCGCTCCGCAGCCGATGCGGGAAGACAGCCTGCTCACCGGTCCGCTCGAGCCTACCAACGAGTGGTACGCGATCGCCAAGATCGCCGGCATCAAGCTGGCGCAGGCCTACCGCAAGCAGTACGGCGCCGACTTCATCTCGGCCATGCCGACCAACCTCTACGGCCCACACGACAATTTCGATCTCAAGTCCAGCCATGTGCTGCCGGCACTGATGCGCAAGGCGCATGAGGCCAAGCTCTCAGGCGCCCGGACGATGGAAATCTGGGGCTCCGGATCGGCGATGCGTGAGTTCCTCCACGTCGACGACTGCGCCGACGCGCTGGTGTTCCTCCTGAAGCACTACTCCGGCTTCGAGCACGTCAATGTCGGCTCGGAGCAGGAGGTTACCATTCTCGAGCTGGCAAAGCTCGTCGCCGAGGTGGTGGGGTTCACCGGCGACATCGTTACCGACCCAACCAAGCCCGACGGCACGCCGCGCAAGCTCATGGACGGCAGCAAGCTCAGGGAGATGGGTTGGCGCGCGAAGATCGAGTTACGCGACGGCATCGCGGCGACCTATCGCTGGTACCTCGAGAACGTAGCGGCCTAGGCCCTGGCCCAGCCGTCGCGCATCAGCGCGAAGCCCTTTTCGTAGACATCGGTCTCGCTGGCGAATATCGGTCGCCAGATTTTCGTCGCGGCGGCCAGGTCAGGCAGTGACGAGCCGA
>DATCRS010000485.1:0-6013 GCA_036568845.1 Devosia sp.
GGAATACGGTGAGCTCGAACTTTTCGGCATCGCCGACAAAGCCGGGCACGAAGATCACCATGATCTGCGGGGTGAAAATCTCGACCAGGATGGTGACGACGAGGATCACCGCCACGAGCCAGCTCATGATCCGGCTCGCGAGTTCCTTGGCGCCGTCCTGCCCCTGCATTTCGAGTGCGCCCGAAAACATCGGCACGAAGGCGGTGTTGAAGGCACCTTCGGCGAAGAGGCGGCGGAACAGGTTGGGGAAGCGGAACGCCGCATTGAACGCGTCGCTGACCGGCGAAATGCCCAGCACTGCCGCCATCAGCGCGTCGCGAATAAAGCCGAAGATGCGGGAAACCAGCGTCAGCCCGCCGACGGAAAGGAAGTTGCGGTAGAGGCTCATTCTAGAGCCCTACCCATTCACCACCTTCTTCTCGCTCAGTGGTGTGAAGACGCCCAGCAACGCGTCGCGGATCTTGAGCTGGCGGGAGCGGGAGTCGATTTTGTGGCCGGTGAGGGCGGTGACGTAAAAGACGTCGACGGCCTTCTCGCCATAGGTGCCGATATGGGCCGAGCCGATGGTAAGGTTGAGGTCGGAGATCTCGCGCGTCAGCTGGTGGAGCAGGCCGGTGCGGTCGAGGCCCATGACCTCGATGACGGTGAATTTCTCCGAGATCGAGTTGGAGACGGTGACCTCGGCGGGAAGGCTGAAGGGCTTCAGGCGCCGGTTGTGGCGGCTTTCCTTGCCCAGGTCGATGAGAATCTGCCGCTTGCCCTGCAGCAGTTGCTTCACCGTATCGATGATGCGGGTGGCGCGGACCTTTTCGTCTTCGTCGGAGGTGAAGGCGCGGCGAAGGCGGAAGGTGTCGACGGCGCGGCCGTCGCGGGTGCCGAAGATCTGGGCCCCGATGATCGAGGCCTCGGCCATGGTGCAGGCGCCGGCAATGAGCGAAAGCAGGCGCGGGTGGTCGGGGGTGTAGAAGGACACTTCGGTGATGCCCTCGAAAGCCTGTACCCGGATCGACCCGGCGAACATGTTGCCGGCCATGTCGGCGGCGCGGATCATCTTGGCATGCTCGAGTTGCAGCTCGGGCTCGGCGCGCAGCCAGTAATGGTCGTAGTGACGCGCGAGATAGGCGTCGAGATCGTCCCTGGGCCAGGCGCCCAGATTGGCGGCGAGATCCTGCTTGGCGGTCTCGATGCGGTCGCGTTGGGTGACCTGGCTGTGGCCGCCCGAAAGCAGCGGCTCGGTGGCGTAGTAGAGGGCGCGGAGCAGCGACCCCTTCCACCCCGTCCAGACGCCGGGGCCGACGGCGCGGATGTCGCAGGCGGTGAGGATCATCAACAGTGCCAGGCGCTGCGGCGACTGCACGATATCGGCAAAGGACCTTGCCGTTTCCGGATCCTGGATGTCGCGGGCCTGGGCGATCTCGCTCATCACCAGGTGATACTCCACGAGCCAGGCGACGGTTTCGGTCTCGGCCGGTGAAAGTCCGAGGCGCAAGCAGAACTTGCGGGCGATGCGGGCCCCGGCGATCGAGTGGTCCTCCGGCCGCCCCTTGGCGATATCGTGGAGGAAGAGCGCGACGTAGAGCAGGCGCGTGTCGTTGAGATGCGGCAGCAGCTCGTGCGTCAGCGGCAGCTCGTTCTTCAGCCCGCCATTGGCGATCTCGGCCATGACGCCGACGGCCCGGATCAGGTGCTCGTCCACCGTGTAGTGGTGGTACATGTTGAACTGCATAAGCGCGACGATCTTGCCGAAGTCCGGCACGAACTTGCCCAGCACCCCGCTCTCGTTCATCTGCCGCAGGACCCGCTCGACCGTGCGCGGCGAGGTGAGGATTTCGAGGAACCAGGCGTTGGCGTCCCTGTCGTTCCTGAGGTCGTGGCCGATGAGGCGCAGCGAGCGGGTGATCTCCTTGATCGCGTCGGGGTGGAAGAGGAGGTCCAGCCGGCCCGCGATGAGGAAGGAGCGAATGAGGTTGCGCGGGTCCTTCTCGAAGACATCGGGGGCGGCGATGTTGAGCCGCCCCGAGTCGATGACGAAATCCTTTTCGCCCTTGATCGGCTTCTTGCCGCGGCGGAACGGCGCCAGGGCCTTGCCGAACATGTCGAGCGGCTTGCCGTGGTTGAATTCGAGGCTGGTGCAGAAGATGCGGGTGAGGTCACCCACATCCTTGGCGACGAGGAAGTAGCGCTTCATGAAGCGCTCGACGCCCAGCATGCCGGCCCGGTCGGCGAAGCCGAGCCGCGCTGCGAGATCGGGCTGCAGGTCGAAGGTGAGCTTCTCGTCGGCGCGGCCGGTGAGGAAGTGGAGGTTGCAGCGGATGGCCCAGAGGAAATCCTCGGCCCGCTGGAACAGTCGGTACTCTTCGGCCGAGAGCACTCCCTTGCCGACCAGTTCGCCCCCGGTCTTCACCTTGAAGAAGTACTTGCCGATCCAGAACAGGGTGTTGAGGTCGCGAAGGCCACCCTTGCCGTCCTTGACGTTGGGCTCGACCACGTAGCGGGTATTGCCCATCTGCCGGTGGCGCTCTTCGCGCTCGGCCATCTTGGCGACGATGAATTCCGGCCCGGTCTTGGGCATTATCTCGGACTCGAACCGGCTTTCGAGCTGGTCGAAGAGCTTTCGGTCGCCGGTGAGATAGCGCGCCTCCAGCGTGGCCGTGCGCACCGTCATGTCGGCTCTGGACATGCGCAGGCACTCGTCGACCGAGCGGACCGCGTGGCCGACCTTCTGGCCGAGGTCCCAGAGCATATAGAGGATATATTCGGTGACCTGCTCGCCCCAGGGCGTCTGCTTGTAAGGGAGGATGAAGAGGAGATCGATGTCAGAGCCGGGCGCCAGCGTGCCACGGCCATAGCCGCCGACGGCCGCGATGGAGATCTGCTCGGCGCCGGAGGGATTATCGACCGGATAGACCTCGCGGATGGCGAAGGAATGGATCGCGCGGATGATCTCGTCCTGGGCCTGCGCCAGGTTCTGGGCGCAGCGGGTGCCACGGCCAGTTTCGAGCAGTTCGGCTTCGGCGCCCTTGCGGGCATTGGCGAGGGCGCGCTTGAAGGCGCCGAGCGCAATGGCGCGCACTTGGCTGGATTTGGGCGACTGATCGCCGATCTCGGCCTTCAGCCCAGCGAGGATGGCATCGGCCGTCTGCAGCTGGAACAGGGATTTTCGCGGACGGATTTCAGCTTCGGCGAGCGGCATCGCGGATTTTCTTCAGCTCATAGACGAGGTCGATCGCCTGTCTGGGGGTCAATTCGTCGGGGCGGACCTGGTCGAGCATCTCATAGAGCGGATTAACGCTTGGCTGCGGAGGAGGCGGCGGAGCGTGCGCGAAAAGCGGCAGATCGTCTAGCACGGCGCCCTTGCCGTTAGAAGAGCGCTGTTCGAGCAGGGCCAGCACCTGGCGGGCGCGGGCGAGTACGGGTTCGGGCAGGCCGGCGAGCTTGGCCACCTGGATGCCATAGCTGCGATCGGCGGCGCCGGGGGCGACCTCGTGCAGAAAGACCACCTCGCCCTCCCATTCGCGCACCTTCATGGTGACATTGCTCACCCGCGCCAAAGTCTTGGCGAGGCTCGTCATTTCATGGAAATGCGTCGCGAACAGGGCCCGGCACCCGGTCTGATCGTGCAGCGCTTCCACTGCCGCCCAGGCAATGGAGAGGCCATCGAAGGTGGCGGTCCCGCGTCCGATTTCGTCGAGGATCACCAGCGAGGAACGAGTGGCCCGATTGAGGATGGCGGCGGTTTCGACCATCTCGACCATGAAGGTCGACCGGCCACCGCCAATGTCGTCGGACGCGCCGACGCGGGAAAAGACTCGATCCACAACGCCTATATGGGCGCTCGCGGCCGGCACGAAACTGCCCATCTGGGCAAGGATGGCGATGAGCGCATTCTGCCTGAGGAAAGTGGACTTGCCGCCCATATTGGGGCCGGTGACCAGCCAGAGCGCGCCGCCGCTGAGGTCGCAGTCGTTGGCGACGAAAGGGTGGCCCTCGAGCTTCACATTGGCCTCGACCACTGGGTGGCGGCCCCCTTCGATGGCGAAAGCGAGCGAGGTGTCAATCGTGGGGCGGCAGTAGTTCTGCGTGGCAGCGAGATGGGCGAGCGCCGCGGTGACATCGAGCGCTGCAAGGGCATCGGCCGTGGCCCGGAGTCGATCCGTTTCGGCGACCACGAGTTTTACTAGGCGCGCAAAAATCGCAGCCTCGATGCCGAGCGCGGCTTCGTGCGCACGGGCGATGCGGCCTTCGAGATCGGCCAGTTCCGCCGTGGTGAAACGCATGGCATTGGCCATGGTCTGGCGATGGATGAAGACCTGCCGATGCGGCTCTTCGAGCAGCTTGCCGCCATGGCCGGCCGGAACCTCGACGAAGTAGCCGAGGACGCCGTTGTGACGGATCTTCAAGGATTTCACATCCGTCTCGGCGATCAGCCGCGCCTGCAGCGCCGCGACGACCTCGCGGGTTTCCGAGGCCAGCGCCTTTTCTGCGTCGAGGGCCTGGTCATAACCCTTGCGAACGAAACCGCCGTCGCGGGCCAGTAGCGGCGGTTCGTCGTCGATGGCGGCAAGCAGCTCTGCCGCCAGCGGCTCGGGCGCATCGGCGAGGATCGTCCCAATCCCGGTCAGCTCGGCATCGTCCAGACCGGCGAGATCCTGTGCTAGGCGGCGGGCACCGGCGACCGCCCCGGCAATGGCGCGGAGATCGCGCGGGCCGCCGCGGTCGAGGGTCAGGCGGGTCAGCGCGCGGGTGATATCCGGCACCGACTTTAGCCCTCCCCGAAGACGGGCGGTACGGCTGGTGTCGCCGCAGAGGGTTTCCACCGCATCGAGCCGGCGGTTGATCTCGGCGGCATCGCAAAGCGGCGCAGCGAGGCGACGGGCAAGGAGCCGCGAGCCCGGCGGGGTGACGCAGAGGTCGATCTGGTTCCGCAGCGCGCCCTTTTCCTGGCCGCGCTGGGTGACCAGCAATTCGAGCGAGGCACGGGTCGCCGCGTCGATGGCCATGTGGGACGAGACGCGCTCGGCACTGGGTGGCCGGAGCGCGAGGGTGCCGCCCTTCTGGCTCTCGAGCACATAGCCGATCAGCGCGCCGAGCGCGGCACGGCCGCCGCGCGAGAAGGCGGTGGGATCGACGCTGCCATCGAAACTGCCGCGGATAATGTCGGCACCGGCCTCGCTGTCGAATTGCTCCGAGGGGAGGAGGGCGATGGCTGCTTGTAGCAAGCTCACATGGGCAGTGCGCAGGGCGTCGCGTGTGGCTTCGGAGAGCAGCAGTTCGGCCGGGTCGATACGCGCCAGCTCGTCCGCAATGGCTTCGGTCGTAACATCGATCACCGCGGTGTCGCCGGTCGAAATGTCGGCCCAGGCGAGGGCAAAGTCGGTCTCGCCGTGGCGGACCATCGCCAGCGCGGCGAGATAGTTGGACCCGTGCGTGGGAAGGAGGTCGTCCTCGGTGATGGTACCGCGCGTCACCAGCCGCACGACATCGCGCTTCACCGGCGATTTGGAGCCGCGTTTCTTCGCTTCCGCCGGGTCCTCGACCTGCTCGCAGATGGCGATGCGGTGCCCGAGGCCTATGAGCTTCTTGAGATAGTCCTGCGCGGCGTGGATCGGCACGCCGCACATCGGGATATCGTGGCCCTGGTGCTTGCCGCGCTTGGTGAGGACGATGCCGAGCGCCTGGCTGGCGATCTCGGCGTCCTCGAAGAACATCTCATAGAAGTCGCCCATCCGGTAGAACAGCAGATAGCCCGGATTGATCGCCTTGATCTCCAGGAACTGGCTCATCATCGGCGTAATGGGCGTATCGGCCGCGGGGGCGGAATAGGGCGCTTGGTCCAAATCGCTGCTGTAAATAGATCGGAAAGGCCGCGACCCTACGAGTTTCGCGGCCCGATTCCAACCGGGTGCAGCCTAGTGCCCCAGCACCTTTTTCCAGGTCCATTCGGGTTCGTAGCCGATGAGCTGGCGGGCGGTTTCGATGGAGATGAGGGTGTCGTGGTCGCCGGTGCCGGGGC
>DATCRS010000486.1:0-3800 GCA_036568845.1 Devosia sp.
TACGTGCACCGCGCCCGTGCCGTCTCGTGCAGCGTAATCTCGTAAAGCCCCGGCAGCTTCGCGTGCAACCGGTCCCAGAACCAGCGCACCATGTTCTCGATCGTCGGATTTTCCAGTCCCGGAATGTCGTTCAGGTATGCATGGTCGAGCTGCCCCACCAGCGGCTTCATCGCATCCGAAATCACCGCATGATCGTAAAAGATGCCGCTGGCCTCGTCCACCGGACCGCGCACGGATATCGTGATCTTGAAGCTATGCCCGTGAAGCTGGCGGCACTTGTGCCCCTCGGGAAACTGCGGCAGCGCCTGCGCCGACTCGAACTCGAAATCCTTGGAAAGAATGATGATCATGACAGGGGCGCAATCCTAATCGAAACAAGTCCCCGCACAATAGGGATTGCGATTGAGGCCGTGCATAAAATCGTTATTCTTAGTCGATGACAGGCGAAAGCGCCGCTCCATCTCCCAGGGAGCGTTTCCACTTCACCCCCGGCGACTTCGCCGCCATCGCCGCGATCCTCATCGCCCTGGCCGTGCTCCTGTGCGGCATCCGCTACTGCCCAAGCTATTTTGTGGGCAAGATCACCCTCGGGCAGATGTGGGTCGACACCTTCTGGGGCGACATCGTCACGCAGGTCTCCGGCCTGTTCTCCGGCGCGTCGAAGGAAACGCAATCCGGCGAGGCCAGCGCCAGCGAGTGGAACTATTGCCTCATGGTGCCCTTCATCGTCGCCTGGCTCATCTGGCGCAAGCTGCCGGAAATGCGCCGGCTGCCCCTCACCGGCAGCGTCCACGGCTACGCCCTGCTCGGCTTCGGCTTCTTCCTCTACCTCGCCGGCTTTCTCATGGAGAGCTACTACGTCGGCTTCGGCGCCATGGAATTCATCTACGCCGGCTTCGTCCTGCTTTTCCTCGGCTGGGGCGCGTTGCGCCTCATCTGGTTCCCGCTCCTGTTCCTCATGTTCATGTGGCCCTACAATTTCATGGAGGACGTCGCGCTGGAGCTTCGCCTTCGCATGTCCGCGCTCAGCCACTACGTTCTCCAGTTCATCGACGTGCCCAACATGCTCCAGGGCACCGCCATCATGTCGCTGCCCGGCGCGCCCATCCCGTTCGCCATCGACATCGCCGATCCGTGCAGCGGCATCCGCTCGCTTTTCGCGCTGGTGATGATCGCCGCGGTCTACTCCTTCATCGCGTTCGAGAAGGTTTGGCAGCAACTCCTCATCATCGCGCTCGCCGTGCCGCTGGTCTTTCTCGGCAACCTCGTCCGCATTATCATCCTCGCCCTCGGCTGCCTCCACTTCGGCGAGACGTTCGCCCTCGGCACCAATTCCCAGCCCTCGTGGTTCCACGAATTCGCCGGCTACCTCGTCTACTTCATCAATTTCGGCGGCCTCATCGGCGCCGGTACGCTCCTGTACAAATTCACCACGCCCAAGCCGTTGCCGGCCGGCGCCCAGCCTGCTCCCGCGGAGGATCCTTCCGATGCATGACCGCAATCCGGCCACCATTCCGCAGCGCCCGGCCCCTCAATTCGTCCGCGCCGGCTACGTCTTTGGTCTGACGCTCATCACCGTCCTCATCTGTTTCCTCGTGCCCGCGCCCAAGACCGGTGGCGAAGCCGGCGTTGTGATGGAGCTTCCCGACAAGATCGGCGAACTCTACGGCCACGACCAGGCCGTCTCCGAGGCCGAGCTCTACATCCTGCCCAAGGACACCACCTTCGCCCGCAAGACCTACGGCCCCGCCGGCGCTGAGGGCCCGGAGCGCATTCTCTGCTCCATCATCCTCAGCGGCGCCGAACGCCGCAGTATCCATCGCCCCGAGCGCTGCCTGCCTTCGCAAGGCTGGCGCATCGACGCCACGCACACCGAGACCGTTCCCCTCGCCTCCGGCCGCAATCTCGACGTCACCGCCCTGCTGCTCGAGAAACCGGTGGTCCTGCAGAACGGCGCCCGCGTGATGCGCCGCCAATATTTCCTCTACTGGTTCGTCGGCAAGGGCGTCACCACGCCGTACCAGACCACCCGCATTTTGATGACCTATTGGGACATGCTCGTGCACCGCATCAACCAGCGCTGGGCCTACGTCATCGTCGCCAAGGACATCACGCAAAGCTGGGACCCCAACGGTGAGAGCCCCGAGCAGACGCTCACCGAGCTCAAGGATTTCATCCACGTGGCCGTGCCCAGCTTCATGAAGTCCGAGATGCCCGCTGATCAGGGCAAAGGGTAAAGGGCAAAAGGCAAAGGGACTGCACCCGTTCCCAGTCTTTCCCTTTGCCCTTTTCCCTTGTCCCTTTACCCTTCTCTCCCATGCCCTGCATCGACAAACCGCTTCATGAACTTCAGGAATACCGCGGCATCAATCCCCGCCCCGGCGACTTCGACACTTTTTGGGACAACGCGATCAAGGAACTCGACAGCGTCAAGGCCAACGTCGAGTTCAAGCCGGTCAATGACCTCGGCAACGTCAACGCCGAGCTCTTCGACCTGACCTTCACCGGCGTCGGCGGCGCACGCATCTACGCGAAATATCTGCGTCCGAAGAATGCCAAAAAATGCCCGGCCGTGATCCACTTCCACGGCTACTCCGGCAACAGCGGGGACTGGCACGACAAGCTCTCCTTCGTCAACGAGGGTTTCGCCGTTGCCGCGCTCGACTGCCGCGGCCAGGGCGGCCGCAGCGAGGACAACTCGCAGGTCACCGGCAACACGCGCGAGGGCCATCTCATCCGTGGCCTCGACGGCCCGCCCGAGAAGCTGCTCTTCCGCCAGATCTTCCTCGATACCGCGCAACTCGCCCGCATCGTCATGGCCCAGCCCGAGGTCGATCCCACGCGTGTCGCGTCATGGGGCGGCTCGCAGGGCGGCGCCCTCTCCCTGGTCTGCGCCGCGCTCGAGCCGCGCATCCGCAAGTGCGTCTCCATCTTCCCCTTTCTGAGCGACTACAAGCGCGTCTGGGAAATGGACCTCGCCAAGGACGCCTACAACGACATCAAGGCCTACTTCCGCCGCTTCGACCCGCTGCACGAGCGCGTCGACGAGGTCTTCACCAAGCTCGGCTACATCGACATCCAGCACCTCACGCCGCGCATCAAGGCCGACGTGCTCATGGCCGTCACGCTCATGGACAACATCTGTCCGCCCTCCACCCAGTACGCCGCCTACAACAAGATCACGTCCAAAAAGGACGCCATCATCTTCCGCGACTTCGGCCACGAAGGCCTGCCCCTGTTCAACGACAAAGCCTTCAAGTTCCTCATGGATTTGAAAGCATAAGTCCTAGGCGTCCTATAAGTCGTATAGGTCCTATAAGTCGTATTCCTACGACCGCCAGTCGACCCGGCCTTTCCAATGGAAGGTCGGCTTCGTGACCTCCAGCCGCACCCGCTGCCCAGGACTCTCCGGCGTATAGAACTCCGCCGCGAACGGCTTCGGATTATAGAGCCCGCGCATCATCCGCCGGACACGGTGCAGTACCACCCAGTAACGCCGCAACGTCTGCGCCCACGCCGGCGCCTCCCGCGCCAGCGCATCCATCTCCGCCAGAGCCTTCGGGCTCAGGCTCATGTTCTCGCCCGTGTCCACGAACACACCCAGGTAATCGCGCAGCACACGCATGTCCACCCGCTTGCGCAGCAACCGGACAATGAGGTCCGCATCGCCCACCGATTTCCAGCGCGTATCGAGCATGAAACCGCGCGCCTTCGCCAAATCGCGCCGGAAAAACGTCGCGCAGCTCAGCGTGCCGAGGTGGCAAATCCACGAGTGATAGAGCAGCGGCTTCAGCACCTGC
>DATCRS010000487.1:0-12838 GCA_036568845.1 Devosia sp.
GCCCCACGAGCATGGGGACGCCACGCGACCGGGCAAGCATCGCCACATGGCTCGTCGTGCTGCCGCGACGGAGCGCGATGCCGCCTCCGTTGACCCAGTCGATGGCAAGAAACTGGCTCGGGGTCATGTCGTCGCCGGTGAGGATCGAGCCGGGATGGACCTCGAGGTCGGGCGTCCGGCTCAACGCGCGCAGCACCCGATCGCGGATATCGGTGAGGTCGGCAGACCTGGCGCGGAAGTACTCATCCTCGGCCGCTTCATAAGCCTCGATTTGCTCGTCGAGCGTCGACGTCCAGGCGGCGCCGGCGCCCGTTCCGGAGGCAATGCTCGCGAAGGTTACCTCCGTGAGTGCGTCGTCCTCGAGCATGGCGATCTGGAACTCGATCATGTCGGCCCCGGGTCCGGCAGTCGTCGCCGCCAGTCCCTGCAGTTCGGCGATGGCCCGAGCCTTGGCGTCACGCAGGGCCCTTGCCTCCGCCTCCGGACTATCGACCGGGCGAAATGTGGGGGCCGCGGCGCTGAGCACCTGCAGCGGCCCCTCTGCAAAGCCCCGTGACGCGATCGTGCCGCTGATCCTAAGTGGCAGCGACATGGGTCCCACCTTCATCGAAGTCGCGCTCGACCAGCGCGACCAGCGCCTCCACGGCCGCGCGGGCATCGACCCCCTCGGCGCGCAGGAAGAGGATTGCTCCTTTCGGCGCCTTGGTCGCCATCACCTTGACGATGGATTTTGCGTCGATCCACGGCCCTTCGGCGGCGAGCGCCAGGTGCACGCGGGCGCCAAAACCCTTGGCAAGCTTGGTCAGCTTCACGGACGGCCGGGCATGCAGCCCAACGTCGTGATTGATGAGGACACGCGCCTCGGCCACTTCGACCGGATGGACACTCATGCCGGGTACAGCTCCTGCGCGGTGGCCCGGACCTGCGATAGCGACGCACCGCCCGAGGACTCGGTGGCGGCCATCACCGCACCTTCGACCACCGGCGCGTTGCAGACCACCACTTTGTTCGCCTGTTCGGGAGGCAGCATTTCAATCGCCATCTCCGAGTTGGTTTCGGCTCCGCCCAGGTCGACGAGGATGGCAACCCCCTTGTCGGACCAGGCACGATGGATGGCGTCGAGGATCGCCTCGACATTGGTCCCGAGTCCGCCGCCGGGATCGCCGCCGCACCAGGCCAGGGGAACCTCGTTGCCGACCATCTGGCGCACCATGTCGGCGGCGCCTTCGGCGACTCGCGGTGAGTGCGAGACGATGACGATGCCGACATTACTCATGGCAGGGTCTCCGCAATCGCTTCAACAATAAGGGCGCTCGAGCGCGCGCCTGGATCAACGTGTCCGATCGACCGCTCGCCGAGGAACGAGGCGCGGCCGCGGATCGCCAGCCGGTCGCGAGTGGCTGCCGCCTCCCGGTTCGCGACGGCCAGTATCTCTGCCCTGGACTTGCCGTCCAATAGTGCCTGCGCCGTTGGATAGAGCACGTCGAGCATGGTCTTTTGCCCCAGCTCGGACTTGCCGCGCGCCGCCACGGCGTCCACCGCCGCCAGCAGCGCCCCGGCATAGTCGTCAGGCCGCGCGGCGAGCTGCTTGCCAAGCGTGAGGAACAGAGTCCCGTATAGAGGGCCAGAGGCGCCGCCCACGGTCATCACCAGCTTGGTGCCGATCTTGATCAGGGCGTCGGGCAGGGCGCTCGCCGCAATGACGTCGGCCTCCGCCGCCACGGCATCGAAGCCCCGCTTCATGTTGGCGCCGTGGTCGCCGTCGCCGATCGCCGAGTCGAGCGCCGTCAGCTCGTCGGCATGTGCGGCAACTGCCGCCGCCACTGCGAGTATCACCGTTTTCAGGCCTGCCTCGTCCATCATGGGTGCACCGCGAGTCTTTCGCCGCTCGAATCGAAACAGAGAGGATTGTGGTATCTGATCGTCACCTTGTCGCCACTGCTGAGCGGCGTGTCAGGCGGCGACAAGGTGATGACCTTATGCGATCCGAGCGAAACGTGAAGGTGGCTCTGGTCGCCCAAATGCTCGATCCAGTCCACGACGCCGTCGGACGCGCCATTGGGCGACTTCTCGATCCGCAGATGCTCGGTACGCGCGCCGACGGTCTTTGTCCCCGCCGGTAGACCGGAGTCCGGCAGCAGCCCCATTGGCAGGAGGTTGATCGAGGGCTGCCCCAGCCGAGCGGCGACATGGAGGTTTCGCGGCTCGGTATAGACTTGCCGGGGCGTGCCGATCTGGATCAGTTCGCCGCCCTGCAGGATGCCGATGCGGTCGGCCATGGTCATGGCCTCGATCTGGTCGTGCGTCACATAAAGCACGGTGGCGCCCAGCTCGCGCTGGATACGCTTGAGCTCAAGGCGCAGTTCGGCGCGCAGCTTGGCATCCAACGACGAGAGGGGCTCGTCCATGAGGTAGATCGAGGGTTGCCGCACCAGCGCGCGGCCGATGGCCACGCGCTGCATTTCGCCGCCCGAAAGCCGCGTCGCCTTGTTCTCGAGCTTGTGGTCGATCCGCACCAGCTTTGCGGTTTCCCGCACGCGCCGGTCGATCTCCGACGCCGCGACCCGTCGCGCCGGAGAGCGGAGCGGAAAGGCGAGGTTCTCGTACACCGAGAGGTGAGGGTAGAGCGAGTACTGCTGGAAGACGAAGGTCACGTCGCGCGCGGCCGGGGGCAGCGCCGTCGCGTCATGCCCGCCTATGGTGACGGTGCCGCTGTCCGGCCGCTCGAGGCCGGCGACCAGCCGCAGTGTCGTCGTCTTGCCCGCACCCGTCGGTCCGAGCAGGACCACGAACTCGCCGTCCGCCACGACGAGATCGAGGTTGCTGAGCGCCTGGTTGTCTTTGAACCGCTTGGAGATGCCGCGAAGGATGACCTCAACCATGACCCACCTCCTGGAACAGTGCTGTCTCGATGGCGCGACCTGATCCGCGCTCGAACACGGAGAGGTGGCTGCTGCTCAGCGACAGACCCACGATTTCGCCCTCGTCGATGCGGTCGTCTGCCGGGACGCGGGCCTTGAGGACACCGTCAGCCGTTTCGACGACGACAATCTGCGTGGTGCCCAGGTATTCCGTTCCCAACACCCGGCCGCGCAGCGCGCTGCCGTCGTCGAGACGGACATGCTCGGGCCGCACGCCCAGGGCGAAGTCGGCGGGCGCATGGTCGTCGTAGACCTCGGGGACGGCAACATCGACGCCCTGGACCTGCACCTGCCGCGATCCGCGGGCCAGCCCGCCGTGAAACGGCAGGAAGTTCATCGGCGGCGACCCCATGAAGTTCGCCACATACATGCTGCGCGGCCGATCGTAGATTTCGCGCGGCGTGCCGAACTGCTCGATGATGCCGTGGTTCATCACCGCGATCTTGTCCGCCATCGACATGGCTTCGAGCTGATCATGCGTGACATAGACCGTCGTGGCGTGGATGCGGTTGTGCAGCTCGCGCAGCTCGTGGACCATGAGGTCGCGGAACTCGGTGTCGAGCGTGCCGAGCGGCTCATCCATGAGGAAGCATTTGGGCCGCCGCACGATGGCTCGCCCGAGCGCGACCCGCTGCCGATCGCCACCCGCGAGTCCGGAGACGGAGCGATCGAGCAGATGGTCGATGCGGAGCAGCCGTGCCACTTCCTCGACGCGCTGGCGAATATCGCCCCTGGCCATTCCCTGGGCAAGCAGGGGGAATCCGATGTTCTTGCGCACGTTCATGTGCGGGTAGAGGGCGAAAAGCTGGAACACGAAGGCGATATCGCGCTCGCGTGCCCGCTTCATCGAAACGTCTTCGCCGTCGATGAGGATTTGCCCGTCGGTCGGCAGCTCGAGCCCGGCGATCATGCGCAGCGTCGTGGTCTTGCCGCAGCCGGAAGGGCCGAGCAGGCAGACGAACTCGCCGTCGGCGATGGTGAAGCTCGAGTTGTGCACGGCCACGAAGCCCGTGAATTCCTTGCGCAGCGCTTCAACCCGGATCTCAGCCATTTCTCACTCCGGGAACTTGGTTACGACGATGAACATGAGCGTCCCCACCAGCATGGTGATGAAGGAATAAGAGTAGAGCTGCAGCGCGAAGGGCTGGAACAGCATCAGGAAGCCCAGCGCGATGAGGATCACCGCCAGCATTTCCATCGGTCCGCGGCGCAGCAGTTTCGGCCAGCTTTTCATTTCCGCACGGCTCCGAAGGTGATGCCCCGCAGCAATGGCTTGCGCAGCAGGATGGTAAAGACGAGGATCGGGACGAGGAACACCGTCGTCCCCGCGGCTACCGCCGGCCAGTCCTGGCCGCCTTCGCCGATGATCTGCGGGATGAACGGCGGAGCGGTCTGTGCCTGGCCCGAGGTGAGCAGGGAGGCAAAGGCGTATTCGTTCCACGCAAAGATGAGGCAGAAGATGGCAGTGGCCGCGATGCCGGTCGTCGCCTGCGGCAGCACGACCTTGAAGAAGGCATGCAGGCGCGTGTAGCCGTCGATCATCGCGGCCTCTTCGTATTCTCGCGGGATTTCGTCGATGAAGCCCTTGAGCAGCCACACGGCGAGCGAGACGTTCACCGCGGTGTAGAGCAGGATCATGCCCAGTGCGGAGTCGGAGAGGCCGAGCTCGCGGTACATCAGGTAGATCGGGATCGCGACCGCGATGGGTGGCATCATGCGCGTCGACAGGATGAAGAACAGCAGATCATCGGCCAGCGGTACCTTGAAGCGCGAGAAGCCGTAGGCCGTCAGCGTGCCCAGGAACACCGCGCAGAAGGTCGAGCCGAAGGCAATGATCAGCGAATTGACGAAGCGCGGCAGGAAGTTCGACGGACCGGCGATTACCATGTTCCGCTTGCGGGTCACTTCGTCGCAGAAGCTGGTCGCGGCCGGAAGAGCGTCGATGTACTCGCGTGTCTGCCGTGTCCGCGTGGTGAAGAGGTTGCAGTACCCCTCCATGCTGGGCTCGAAGATCACCTTGGGTGGATAGGCGATCGAGTCCGGCGGCGTCTTGAAGCTCGTGGCGAAGATCCAGAGCAGCGGCACGATCGAGACCAGCGCATAGACGATCACGAAGATGGCGGCGATGCGCTTGGCGAGGCGTGTCGGTGCGACGACCGAGTGGGCGGTTGTGAGGCTCATCTCTGCTTCACCCTGTTGAGTGCCTTGACGTAGATGTTGGCGAGGCCGAACACCGCGACGAACAGGATGATGGCGAAGGCCGAAGAGTAGCCGGTGCGCCATTTCTCGAAGGCCTCGCGCTTGAGGGTGATCGACGCGACCTCGGTGGTCGAACCCGGCCCGCCACCAGTCAGGAGGTTCACCATGTCGAACATCTTGAAGTTCTCGATGCCGCGGAACAGCACGGCCAGCATGATGAAGGGCAGGGCCATGGGCAGCGTGATCGACCAGAACTGGCGCCACGGCGAAGCACGATCGACCTCGGCGGCCTCGTAGATGTAATCGGGGATCGACCGCAGGCCGGCGAGGCAGATCAGCATCACGTAAGGCGTCCACATCCACGTATCGACGACGATGATCGACCAGGGCGCGAGCGACACGTTCGAGAGCATGGCGATATCGGTCGGCGGTACGCCCGAGACGAACGAGACCGCATAGGCAAAGAGCCCGATCTGCGGTTCGTAGAGGAAGCGCCAGAAGTTGCCGACGACGGCGGGCGAAAGCATCATCGGCACCAGGACGATGGTCGTCCAGAACGCATGGCCGCGGAACTTGCGGTCGATGAGATAGGCCAGCGAGAACCCGATCAGCGTCTGCAGGAGGATCGTCCAGAAGACAAAATGTGCCGTCGTCTGCATCGCCGCCCAGATATCGGGGTCGGTGAGGATGCGCTCGTAGTTGCGCAAGCCCACATTGTCGATTGCCTCGTTGGGGCGGTTGGCGCGGTAATTGGTGAAGCTGAGCCCGATCGCCCAGAACAGCGGGAAGATGTTGATGGCAAGCAGGAGCACCATGGTCGGCGCTATGAAGAGCCAGGCGACCATCCGGTCCGACAGGCCGCTGGCGAGCTTTGCCAGCCTGGGCGTCGCACGGACGACGGTCTCAACGGCATGCTCGGGGGTGGACAGTCTGGCGTCCGTCATGGTTCTGCATCCATTGCTTGAGCTGGCCTCCGGAGCCCTCGTCCGTCCTGCGCTGGAGGACGCGATCCGAACGAGGGCCTGCGCGGGAGGACCGCGTGCCGGTCGCCGGCCGGCTGCCGGGAGGGAGTTGTCAGCCGGCCGGCGACTAACCGACTAGAGCTTGTTGTCGTCCTCGAAGACTTCGGTCCAATCCGAGACGAGGGCATCGAGGGCTTCGCTGGCGGTGCCCTGGCCGGCCACGACATAGTCGTGGAACCGCTTCTGGCTGGCCTGCAGCAGCGAGGCGTAGCTCGGCTCGGCCCAGAAGTCCTTCACGATGGCCATCGAGTCGAGGAAGGTCTGCGCGTAGGGCTGGGTGGCCGGGAAGCCCGGATCCTCGACCACGGCGCGCAGGCACGAGAAGCCGCCGAGCGACCACCACTTCTTCTGCACATCCGGGTTGGCGAACCACTTGATGTACTTGAGCGCCGCCTCGCGCTGCGGCGAGTAGGAGACCACCGAGATGCCCTGGCCACCGAGCTGGGCGAACTGCTCGCCATTGGGACCGGCCGGATTGGCGAAATAACCGATACGGTCGCCGCCGACGGCTTCGTCCTTCTGCAGTCCCGGCCAAGTGAACGCGAAGTTCATGTGCATCGCCACCTGTCCGGATTTGAAGGCGTCGATGCCTTCACCCATGTAGCTGTTGGCAGCGCCCGGGGGCGTGCAGCACTCATAGAGCGACTTGTAGAATTCGAGTCCGGCTACGGAGGCATCCGAGTTCACGAAGCCTTCCATGTCGTAGGGCTTGTCCGGATTCTCGTATTTGAAGCCGTAGCTGTAGAGCACGTCCATGGCACCCATGGTGATGCCCTCGGACCCGCGCTCGGTGTAGATCGATGCGCCGTAGACGGTCTTGCCGTCGATCTCGCGGCCCTGGAAGAACTCCGCGATCTGCTTGAGCTGATCGAAGGTCTTGGGGGCATCGAGGTCCCAGCCGTACTTCTGCTTGAACTCGGCCTGCAGATCGGGGCGGGAGAACCAGTCCCTGCGGTAGGTCCACCCCACCACGTCGCCCATCGCCGGCAGCGCCCAGTAGTTGGGCGTGCCCTTGGGCCACTCGGAATAACCGGTCACCGTGGCCGGCACGAAGTCGGCCATGGAGATGCCATTGGCGTCGAAGAAGTCGTTGAGCTTGACGTAATGGCCATTCTCGGCGGAGCCGCCGATCCACTGGCTGTCGCCGATGATCAGGTCGCACAGCTGGCCCTTGGAATTGAGCTCGTTGAGAAACCGGTCGGCGTAGTTGGTCCACGGCACGAACTCGAACTTCATGTCGATACCGCTCTCGGCGGTGAAGTCCTTGCTGAGTTCCACCAGCGCGTTGGCCGGGTCCCAGGCCGCCCAGCACAGGGTCAGCTCCTCCGCCTGAGCAGCGGTCGTGAAGGCCGGGGCCGTGCTTCCCAGAAGGGAGAGCGCAAGACCCGCCATCGCGGTCTTCAGTGTCCTCGTCATTGTCTTCCTCCGTTTGGCGGGTCGATTGACCCGCCCCTCCTCCGACCTGCGCTCCCAGCGCCTCGGATCCCTCTGGCCGGTTGCGGCCGATGTTTAGTTGTTGTGGTAGGCATAGACCCATCAACTAAACAACGCAACAGAAAACTAAACATCCTGTGACGGTCGTGTAACCGTGGCCTCCTTCCCATCGACGAGTCGCCGAGGGCGACCCATACGTCAGCATCTCTTACGCTTCTGTGTGTTTCGGCCAGATTTTCGAACTCATCCAAGCCCTTGCGGCTGGCCGGATGATGCGGCAACTGGCAGCTGGAGAGTCGCCGTCGGCCTCCGGATGTTAAGTTTTATGACGTTTAGTGCGTTTGCGTGCAGTTAACTGTTCCGGTCCACAATCCGTTGCCGGGGCGACAAATGGGGGGATGTCATGACGCGACTCGCGACCTGGTTTCACAGCCTGAGCCTGAGACTGCTCATTTCCATGCTGGTGATCGGCGCCGTGCTCGGCTCGGTCGCGGCGCTGGCGGCCGGCATCTGTTTCAGCGTGGGAGCCAGTCTCGTCAGGCAAGGCAACGAGCGGGCGGAAACGGCGCTCCGCACCGCCGCCACCGTCTTTGCGGGATCGGCCGACGGCTACACCGTCCAGTGGGCCGAGGACGGGTCGCTGGCACGGATCGACGTGTGGGGCCTCTTGCCCTATCGCGACAACAATCTGGTCGAGAGCATCAAGCGCATCACCGGCGCCGAGGCCAGCATCTACACTGTCGACAAGGCAACGCGGAACCTCATGATCGGGACCACGACCCTGACCGGTCCGGACGGCGCGGCCGCGCTCGGGGCCATCCTCGATCCCGGTGGTCCGGAGTTGACCGCCCTAGGAGCGGGGGAAACCTACGCGGCCGAGGAGGTGCTGGATGGCGCCACCTACTTCACCGCGTACAAGAGCGTCGTCCGCGACGACGAAATCGTGGGCGTGCTCCGGGTGGCCGTGCCCTTCGCCCAGGTCGAGGGCGCGCTGTGGGAAACCATGAGCATGGTGCTTGCCGTGGGCGGACTGGTCACCCTCATCTTCGGTGGCCTGGGCTACGCTGCCTCGCTGGGCCTGATGCGCCCCATCCCTCGCCTCGTCGAGACCATGCGCCGGATCGCTGGCGCCGAGTACGACCAATCCGTGCCCTACGGCAATCGCCGCAACGAGATCGGACAGATCGCCGGCGCGGTGGAGGTCTTCCGTCAGAACGGCATCCGGATCGAGGCCATGACGGCCGGCGAGGTCGCCAGCCGCGAGGCTCACCGCCGCGAGCGCCAGGATATGATGACGACGCTCCGGCGCGAGATCGGCGCGGTGATCGACGCGGCAGTGGACGGCGAGTTCGGCCTTCGCGTGACCGCCGAGTTTCCCGATCCTGAGCTCGCCGAGCTTGCAGCGGGTATCAACCGCCTGGTCGGCAGCGTCGATCACGGACTGGCGGAAACAAGCGCGGTCCTCTCGGCCATGGCCGAAGCCGATCTCACCGGGCGCGTCACCGGCGACTTCGCCGGCGCGTTCGGCCGCCTGCGCGACAGCACCAATGCGGTTGCCATCAGGCTCAGCGAGATCGTCGCCGACGTGCAGGCGACCTCGCGCAACCTCAGGAGCGCGACCGAGGAGATCATGCACGGCGCGGACGATCTCTCTGTGCGCACCACTCGGCAGGCCGCCAGCATCGAGGAAACCTCGGCCGCGATCGAGCAGCTATCCGGGATCGTGACGAGCAACGCCCACGAGGCGCGCGAGGCGAGCGACAACGCCGCGGCCGCCGTACAGACCGCCGAGGCGGGCGGCAAGGCGATGTCGACGGCCACCCAGGCGATGGAGCGGATCCTGCAATCGTCGAGCGAAATCTCGACGATCATCGAGGTCATCGACGACATCGCGTTCCAGACCAACCTGCTTGCCCTCAATGCATCCGTCGAGGCGGCGCGTGCGGGTGATGCCGGCAAGGGCTTTGCCGTGGTCGCCGTCGAGGTCCGCCGCCTGGCGCAATCGGCGGCGGAAGCATCGAGCGACGTCAAAAGGCTCGTGGAACAGAGCGCGAGCGAAGTCCAGAACGGCAGCAAGCTGGTGGCGGAGGCCTCGCAGAAGCTCGCAGCCATGCTCGCGGCGACGCACTCCAACAGCCGTCTCATCGAGGCGATCGCGCAGCGCTCGACCGAGCAGGCCACCGCCATCGAGGAAATCAGCAGCGCCGTGCGCCAGATGGACGAAATGACCCAACACAATGCCGCGCTGGTCGAACAAACCAACGCGGCGATTGCCCAGACCGAAGGGCAAGCCCGCCGGCTCGATGCAGCGGTGGAGGTCTTTGTGATCGAGACCGGGCCGCACGAGACGACACCCCACGGGCGGCCCCGCCCATCCGCTTTGCTGGTGGCGTAGGCAGCACCGGCTGGCGGTTGTGGACTCTGGTTGAGGTTGCGCGCAGCCAGCCAGTACGGGACTGCCACCGCTGAGCGACGCGCGGCTTGCGTTGAGGCGCGCCAGCCAGGCCTATGGGGAGTTCGGGAGCCTCTCCACCACGCGCCTCCCCGCGAGCCGTCGGGCCTGCCGGTAAATCTTCGGGGGGTTGCCGACCAGAAACGTGCCGCAGCCTGCGACGGGCAAAAAAAGATGCTCGCTCAAGGCTTTGTGATCGGGAGTTTGAGGTTCGGCTGAAACCGCTGAGGCGGGTCAAATGTGGCGGCCTGAATGGCGGCTGACCGGGCCGTTCAGAGAAGCGTCAGGATTACTGCCCCTTCGCCGCCGCAGGATCGCCGGATTCCTGAACGGCAGATGAACGAGCCTGTTATTCGAAATTCAGACACAGTCCCCATTTATCGGGGCGAAAGAGACCACCAACCCATCACCCGATCTGAACTCCGGAGACGCATTCGTAATGCACCTCGCAAAGAAACTCGCTGCCGCCGCCCTGGCCATCGGCCTCGCCACGACACCCGTATTCGCGTTCGCCGCCGATCCGACCGGCACCTGGCAGGCCGACGACGGCAAGAGCCGCTACAAGGTCATCAACTGCGGCAGCGGAGCCCTCTGCGCCCAGCTGATCTGGCTGCGCGACAAGGACGACGAGAACCGGCAATACCTGAACCAGGTCATCGTCCAGGGCACCCAATCGGCCAAGAACAAGTGGACCGGCACGGTCAAGCATGCCGGCGACACCTATTCGGGCACGATGATCATGACCGGGGAGGACAGCCTCAAGGTCAATGGCTGCCAGGGCGTGTTCTGCAAGACCGTCAGGCTGAGCCGCCTCTAGGGCCGCTCGGCATAGGCGGCCTCCAGGCCTGATGTCGACCTGCGCCCAGGGCCCGAACCTCAGTTCCGCCGATAGGCGGCCCCCAAGAACCGCCGAACTGCAACCCCGCGCCGATCCGCCCGGCGCGGGGTTTTTTGCCGGAGCTGCTGCGCTTTGCGAGGACGCCCTGCGCAGAAAGCGGCCAGCGATTGCGGTTAGCTCATTCCAGCTGTCGTTCTCGCTTGAGCGAAGAGCACATCGCAAGTGTGCAACTATGCTGGCTAACGCCGAAGCTCTGCGGGAAGGACCTTCGCTCCCGCCCACCAACGGACTTCGTCCGGAGGGCGATTGCCTTTCTCGAGCGCTCAGATCTGTTCGAGGACCACGTTCGCCCGGTTCACGATCTCTCCCGATAGACGCAGGCCTTCTCCTGCGATCACCGTCATGGTGTGACCAATCCCCGCTCCACCAGGTTGTGACGGCCGATTTCGGCGATGCTGTTGACGCCGGTGAGGCCCATGGTGATGTCGAGCTCCTTGCGGATGATCTCGATCGCCCGGGCAACACCGGCCTGGCCTCCGGCGCAAAGGCCATACATGTAGGCGCGGCCCAGGATGCATCCCCTGGCGCCCAGCGCGAGCGCCCGCATCACGTCCTGTCCCGAGCGCACACCGCCGTCGAACAGCACGTCGAGGTCGGAGCCGACTGCGTCCACGATCCTGGGCAGCATCGAGATGGAGGATACGGTCCCGTCGAGTTGGCGGCCGCCATGGTTGGAGACCACAATGGCGGTTGCGCCTGTCGTTGCCGCCGCCCTTGCGTCTTCGACATCGAGGATGCCCTTGATGATCAGCTTGCCGGGCCAGATCGAACGCATCCACTCGACATCCTGCCAGCTCAGCGTCTCGTCGAATTGATGGCCGATCCACTCGCTCAGCGCCTTGATCCTGGCCTTGCCTTTGACGAAGCCCGCGAGATTGCCGAAGGTCCGGCGCCTGGCGGTCAGCACGCTCAGCGCCCAGCGCGGCTTGGTTGCCATGTTGACGAGGTTGCCGAGCTTCAGCCGCGGAGGGACCGAAAGACCGTTCCTGATGTCGGCGTGTCGCTGGCCGAACACCTGCAGGTCGACGGTGAGCACCAGCGCGCTGCATTTTGCCGCGATGGCGCGCTCGATCAGCGAGCGGGCAAAACCGCGGTCCTTCATCACATAGAGCTGGAACCAGAACGGGTGGTCGACGGCACTGGCCACGTCCTCGATCGAGCATATTCCGAGCGTTCCCAGCGTGTAGGGGATGCCCGCGGCCTGGGCTGCCCGGCAGGCGAGGATCTCGCCGTTTCCCCATTGCAGTCCGCCGATGCCGATGGGCCCCAGTGCAATCGGCGCGGCCACCGGTTCGCCCAGGATCGCGGTTCTGGTGCTGCGCCTCGAGACGTCGATCAGCACCCGCTGCCGCAGCCGGATCGCCTCGAGATCGGTGCGGTTCGTCCGCAGTGTCTCTTCGGCATAGGAGCCGGCCTCGAGGTAGCCGAAAAAGGCCCTGGGCACCCGCCGACGCGCCGCGCGCCGGAGGTCTTCGATGCATGTCATGGCTTTCATGGCGGCGGGGACCGCCACTGGTCGGCTTGTGGAAGCAACGACTGGCTCGGCGTCGAGAACGGCATCCATGGCGGCACCTCTGCTGGTCCGCCATCGATCCGGCTTTCGGGCCCAAATGTAAATTCACTAGCGGGTATACTCAGCCAGGAGCTAGCATCCTCGCATGCCCAGGTCGGCGCCCCAGACTCGTCGGCAGATCTTGCAACAGGCCCACCGGCTGTTCCGCAAGAGCGGCTTCTTTCGCACCGGCATGGATGAGATCGCCGAAGCGAGCCGGGTGACCAAGCGCACGCTCTACCATCACTTCGACAGCAAGGACGCGCTGCTCGCGGCCGTGCTCACGGCACAGCACGAGGAGCTGTTCGCGACGCGGGAGCCCTATGGCTTTCCATTGACGGGGACGCCGCAGGAGATGGT
>DATCRS010000488.1:0-8219 GCA_036568845.1 Devosia sp.
CACTTCCCGGAGCTTGTCGATGCCGAGCGCCCGCAGGGCCAGGGTCTCATAGAAGGGCTCGGCTCGGCCCGACTGCATCTTGTGCAGGAAGTACTTCTCGAAACCGACCTTGGCGGTATGCACCCACTTGCCCTTGGCGGACCAGTTGACGTTGCGCGGCGGAATCTGCGGTTGGGCGATGAAGGCCACGCCGCCGTCGCCGAAATCGGCAAGGCAGACCGCGTTCCAGGTCGGCACCGCTGTTGGCTCCTTGCCGGCAATCAGGCTCTCGATGTTGTCCACCGCCGCCGCGACCATCGACTCGATCATGAAGCCGGTCTTGGGCACGCCTACCGGGACCGGTGTCTTGCCCAGCGGCGGAATGGCGACGCAGACGCCTACCGAGAAAATCTCCGGGAAGGCCGGGTTCCGCTGGTGCTTGTCGGCGAGAATGAAGCCGCGGGGATTGGTCAGTCCGTCGATGCCGCGCACTGCCTCGATGCCGCGGAAGGCCGGCAGCATCATCGCATAGGCAAAGGGCAGCTCATGGGTGGCCTTCGGGCTGCCGTCCTCGCCCATTTCGGTCGCGAACAGCTTGCCGTTCTCGAACTTCTCGGCCTTGGCATTGGTGATCCACTTGATGTGGTGCTGGCGCAACTCGCTCTCCAGTAGGCCCCTTGTGTCGCCCACGCCATCCAGGCCGAGATGGCCGATATAGGGTTCCGAGGTGACGAAGGTCATCGGCACGCGGTCGCGGACCTTGGCGTCGCGCAGCGCCTTGTCGAGGATGAAGGCAAATTCGTAGGCCGGCCCAAAGCACGAGGCACCCTGTACCGCACCGATGATCACCGGACCTGGATTGGCGACCAGCCGTTCGAACGCTGTCTTGGCGTCGAGCGCATGGTCGATGAAGCACACCGACTGCGTCTCGCCTTGCGGTCCGAAGCCGGGGATCTCGTCGAAGGCGAGCTCGGGGCCGGTGGCGATGACGAGGTAGTCGTAGCGCACATCGCTTCCATCCATGAGCTCGATCCGCTTTTCAGCCGGAACCAAGCGCCTGGCACCCTGCGGGTAGAGGGTGATGTGGCGCCTGCGGAACACCGGATCGAGGTCGACCTCGACGTCCTCGCGGTCGCGCCAGCCGACCGCGACCCAGGGATTGGAGGGCACGAACGAGTAGCGCGATCCCTTGTTGACGACCGAAACTGTGTGTTCCGGCCCGAGCTGATCCCTCAGTTCATAGGCCGTGATGGTGCCCCCTAGGCCGGCGCCGAGAACGACGATGTGCGACATGTGCTCCTCCGGGCTCGCATGCTCCACCGCGTTCCGCCAAACCGGAGACGGGCAGGGCAGTCAACGTTATGTAGCGCTGCGCGAAACCGCCGGAATTGATCTGCCGCAACTCGCTTCGCATCCTATCGTCCCGTTGCCCCCTCTCGAAGAACAGCGCTAGGATCACCCGCAAGGAGCCCCAGACGCTCCGACAGGCAGGGAAAGGACAACCATGCGCAAATCTCTCCTCGTGCTCGCCATCGCGGCGCTTGCCGCCACCACGGCGATGACGCCCGCGGCACTGGCGCAGGCGCGCACCGACGTGAAGATCGGCCTCGTGCTCGAGCCGCCGAGCCTCGACCCCACCGCGGAAGCCGCGGCGGCCGTCGACGAAGTGGTCTATGCCAATGTCTTCGAGGGTCTCACGCGTTTCGCCCCCGATGGCAGCGTGGTGCCGGCGCTCGCCAAGTCGTGGGAGATCTCCGAGGACGGGCTCACCTACACCTTCCATCTCGCCGAGGGCGTCAAGTTCCACGACGGCACGGATTTCAACGCCGACGACGTCAAGTTCTCGCTCGAGCGCATCAATGCCGAAGGCTCGCTCAACGCGCAAAAGCAGCTCTATGCCGACATCGCCTCGGTCGAGGCAGTCGATCCGGCGACGGTGAAGGTCACCCTCTCCAAGCCGAATGGCGATTTCATCTACAACCTCGCCTGGGGCGATGCGGTGATGGTCGCGCCGGAAACGGCCGACGGCAACAAGACCAAACCGGTCGGCACCGGTCCGTTCGTCTTTTCCAACCGCGTCGAGGGCGACTCCATCACCCTCGCCAAGAACCCCGATTACTGGGGCACGCCGATCAAGCTCGAAAGCGCCACCTTCCGCTTCATCGCCGACCCGACCGCCGCTTTCGGTGCCATGCAGGCGGGCGACGTCGACGCCTTCCCGAACTTCCCCTCGCCCGAAACAGTGGTGCAGTTCCAGAACGATCCGCGCTTCCGCGTGGTAGTCGGCTCGACCCAGGGCGAGACCATTCTTTCGATCAACAATGCCAAGCCGCCGCTCGACAACGTCAAGGTGCGCGAGGCCATCGCCCACGCCATCAACCGCGAGGACATCATCAATGGCGCCATGTCGGGCTTCGGCATCCCGATCGGCACCTTCTTCCCGCCGGGCGACGCCAACTATGTCGACCTCACCGCGCAGTCCAACTACGATCCGGAAAAGTCCAAGGCGTTGCTGGCCGAGGCAGGCGTCAGCGACCTGACGCTCAGCCTGAAGCTGCCCCCGGTCGAAGGCTATGCGCGCCGCGGCGGCGAGATCATCTCGCAGCAGCTGGCCGCGGTCGGCATCAAGACCCAGACCACCAATCTCGAATGGGCGCAGTGGCTCGACGAAGTCTTCAAGCAGAAGAACTACGATCTCACCATCGTCTCGCACACAGAGCCGAACGACATCGCCATCTTCTCGCGGCCGGACTACTATTTCGACTACCACTCCGACGTCTTCAACCAGATCATCGCCGACCTCGCGGTCACCGCCGATCCGGCCAAGCGCTCGGAGCTGCTCAAGGCCGCGCAAAAGCAACTCGCCGACGACTATGCCGTGGGCTTCCTCTTCGAGCTGCCCAAGATCGGCGTCGAAAACGCCAAGCTCCACGGGTTGTGGGAAAATGCGCCCGCGCAGGCCACGGACCTCACGGCCGTGTACTGGGATCCGTGATCGGCCGGGGGGGCGGGGCTCTCCCCACCCTCATCCGGCCTTCGGCCACCTTCTCCCATCAAGGGAGAAGGTGATGTGGCACCATCTCGCCCCAGCTCCCTTCTCCCCTCGTGGGAGAAGGTGCCCGAAGGGCGGATGAGGGGGCCGCTTGCGCCAGTCCATCCAAATCGCCTTAATGCCGCGATGACTTCCCCGCTCCAGCCCGAGGCCACCCCCCTCCCAACCTCCCCCACAGGGTGGGAGGTGCTCATCGAGGCCGGGGCACCATCTCGCCTCGCCCTCCGGCGGACATCCTCCGTGGCAGGACTGTCGCGAATGGCGGCAACGCAGCTGACAAGCCGGTGCGGGAAACATACCCCCACCCCTGTCCCCTCCCCGCAAGGGGGAGGGAGACGCCTTCACCAGCGCCGCTGCTTTGGTCTCCTCCCCCCTTGCGGGGGAGGGACAGGGTGGGGGGTACTCTTCCCGAACCGAGCTATCCCCACGCAACATGCAATAGCCCTGCCTTCCGCGACGAGGGTTGGGTACGTGGCACTCCACGCACCCGCGCAGGCGGCCCCATAAATGCCCGGCTACCTCCTCGGCCGCCTCGTCTCGCTCGCCCTCAGCCTCCTCGCGGCCAGCATCGTCATCTTCCTCGTGCTCGAAGTCGTCCCCGGGGATCCGGCGCAGTTCATGCTGGGCCTCAACGCCACGCCCGAGCTGGCCGATGCGCTGCGCGAGCAGCTGGGGCTCACCGGGCCGCTGCACGAGCGCTACTTCACCTGGCTCTTCGGCCTCTTCCGCGGCGATCTCGGCATTTCCTATTCCTACAAGGTGCCGGTGGCCAATCTCGTCGCCGACCGCATCTGGATTTCGCTGCCGCTCGCCGTCTATGCGCTGGCGCTCTCGACGCTGATCGCCTTCCCGGTCGGCATCCTCGCCGCTACCCGCCGCGGCTCGGCCACCGATCTGGGCATCATGGGCGCCACCCAGCTGGGCGTCGCGGTGCCGAACTTCTGGTTCGCCATGCTGCTCGTGCTGGTCTTTTCCATTACGCTGAGATGGTTCTCGGCCGGCGGCTTTCCCGGTTGGCAGGATCCGGTCGCTGCCATCCGCTCGCTGACCCTGCCCGCCATCGCGCTGGCGCTGCCGCAGGCGTCCATCCTCGCCCGCGTGATGCGTTCCTCGCTGCTCGACACGCTGGGCGAGGACTATGTCCGCTCGGCCCGTGCCAAGGGCCTCAGCCGCGGGCAGACCCTCTGGAGACACGCGCTGCGCAACGCGCTGATCCCGGTGCTGACCATCATCGGGCTGCAGTTCTCCTTCCTTCTCGCCGGGGCGGCGATCATCGAGAACGTCTTCTTCCTCCCCGGCCTTGGGCGCCTTGTCTTCCAGGGCATCAACCAGCGCGACCTCATCGTGGTCAAATCGGTGGTGATGATCCTCGTCTTCGCCGTGATCCTCGTCACGTTCCTTGTCGACATCGCCTATGCGCTGGTCGATCCGCGCTTGAGGAGGACGACGCGATGAGCACCTTCGCCCAGCCCGCCCGGCAGGATTCGCTGCTCCACGCCGCCCTCCGCTCGCGCAACTTCGTCATCGGCGCGGCGATCACCGCCATCTTCGTCCTCCTCGCGCTCGTCTCGCTGGTGTGGACGCCCTACGATTTTGCCGCACAAAGCATCCCGAACAAGTTCCAGCCGCCTTCGCTCACGCACTGGTTCGGCACCGATCACTTCGGCCGCGATATCTTCTCGATGATCATGCGGGGGGCGCAGACCTCGATCAGCGTAGCGCTGGTCGCCGTCACCGTCGGCGCGGCCATCGGCACGCCGCTCGGGCTCTGGGCCGCGGCGCAGCGCGGCTCGCTCTTCGACGAGGCGATCATGCGGTTGAACGACCTCGTCTTCGCCTTCCCGGCGCTGCTCATCGCCATCCTCATCACCGCGGTGTTCGGACCAGGCGCGATCAACGCCATCATCGCCATCGGCATCTTCAATATCCCGGTCTTCGCCCGCCTCGCCCGCGCCGGGGCGCTCAGCCTCTGGCAGCGCGAGTTCATCATGGCAGCGCGGGTGGCGGGGAAGGGCGCCGCTCGCATTTCGGCCGAGCACATCCTCCCCAACATCTTCAACACGCTGCTCGTCCAGATCACCATCCAGTTCGCCCTCGGCATCCTGGCCGAGGCGGCGCTGGCCTATGTCGGGCTCGGCGCGCAGCCGCCGATCCCGAGCTGGGGCAAGATGCTCTCCGACAGCCAGACGATGATCGCCATCGCCCCGCACGTAGCGCTGATCCCCGGCCTCACCATCGTCCTCATGGTGCTCGGCGTGAACCTCCTCGGCGACGGCCTCCGCGACGTGCTCGACCCCCGGCTCAGGCGGTCGCGCCTATGAGCCTCCTCGACATCAAGGACCTGTCGCTCTCCATCGGCCCCTATCCGATCCTCCGCGACATCGATCTCTCGCTCGAGCCCGGCGAGGTGCTGGGCATCATCGGCGAAAGCGGCTCGGGCAAGTCGATGACGGCGCTTTCGGTGATGCAGCTCGTGCCGCTCGGGGCCAAGTTCGGCGGCTCCATCCGCCTCATGGGGCAGGAGCTGATCGGCAAGCCCGAGCGCGAGATGTGCCAGCTGCGCGGCCGCGATGTCGGCATGGTGTTCCAGGAGCCCATGACCGCGCTCAACCCGCTGATGACCATCGGCGACCAGGTGGCCGAGACGGTGATGGTCCACGGCGGCAAGTCGCGGCTTGAAGCCGAGCGCATCGCGTCGGAAACGCTCGACCGCGTCGGGCTCCCGGCGCTTACCTTCCGGCGCGACCGCTATCCGCACGAGCTCTCGGGCGGGCAGCGGCAGCGCGTCGTGATCGCCATGGCTATCGCCGCCGGCCCGAAACTCATCATCGCGGACGAGCCGACCACCGCGCTCGACGTCACCACCCAGGCGCAGGTGCTGAAGCTATTGAAGCGCCTCGTCGACGAGGACCATATCGGCCTCATCCTCATCACCCACGACCTCGCGGTGGTGGCAGGCATCGCCGACAAGATCGCCATCATGCGAGCGGGGGAGGTGGTGGAGGCCGGCCCGACGCTCGAGGTGTTCCGCACCCTCCGGCACCCCTATTCGCGGGCACTGTTCGAGGCCTCCTCGCACCAGCCGGCCCGAAATCCCCCGCCGGTGACTCAAGGCACCCCGGTGCTGGCCGTCGACAGGGTCGTCCGCGACTACCCGGTGCCGCGCAAATCCCTCCTTGCCAAACCCGCGGCCTTCCGCGCCGTCGACCACGTCTCGCTCCGCATCGAGCGCGGCGAGAATGTCGGGCTGGTCGGTGAGTCCGGCTGCGGCAAGTCCACGCTCGCGCGCGCCATCATGGCGCTCGAACCGACCCAGGGCGGCGCCATCACCATCGACGGCTCCGCGCTCGACCCGAAACACGGCGCAACTTTCGAGACTCGCCGCAAGATGCAGGTGGTGTTCCAGGATCCCTATGGTTCGTTCAACCCGCGCCAGCGCGTCGACACGCTGGTCTCAGAACCCTTCCACCTGCTCAAATCAGCCGCGCCGCAGGGCGCCGAGCGCGACCGGCGGATCGCCAGGGCACTGGAGGAGGTCGGCCTCACCGCAACCGACGGCGAAAAGTACATCCACGAGTTCTCCGGCGGCCAGCGCCAGCGCATCGCCATCGCCCGGGCACTGATCATCGAGCCCTCGCTCATCATCCTCGACGAAGCGGTCTCCGCCCTCGACGTCTCCATCCGCGCCCAGATCCTCGATCTTCTCGCCGACCTCTCCGACCGCCTGCACCTCTCCTATCTCTTCATCAGCCACGACCTCCACGTCGTCCGCTCGATCACCGACCGCGTGCTGGTGATGCGCGCCGGCAAGATCGTCGAAGAGGGCCCGACGGAGCAGGTCTTCTCCAATCCCCGTCACGAATACACACAGCAGCTGATCGCCGCGACCCCGCATTTGGAGCGGGCACTGCGGGGGCGGGAGACGAGCGCGGAGCTTTCGGCTCCATCGCCTTCTCCCCTTGAGGGAGAAGGTGCCCGAAGGGCGGATGAGGGGTAGGCCAAGCGGGCACGAGGCTGGCAATTGTGCGCGTTGAGGGATACCCCTCATCCGTCTCGGACCTGACGGTCCGATCCACCTTCTCCCTCAAGGGGAGAAGGGCCTGACTGAGAGACTGAGCATGACCGACCTCGACCTCTTCTTCGATCCCACGCGCTGCTTCATCGGCGGTGACTGGGTCGTGCCGAACGGGCAGGAGACGCTGCCGCTCGAAAACCCCTCCACCGGCGAGGTGATCGGCGCCATCGCCCATGGTACCGCGCATGACGTCGATCAGGCGGTGCTCGCGGCGCAGCGCGCGCTCGACGGCGAATGGGGCCGCATGCCGGCCGCGGACCGCGGGCGCATCCTCAGCCGCATCGGCCAGCTGGTGCTCGAGCGGGTGGAGCAGCTCGCGCATATCGAAGCCATCGATGTGGGCAAGCCGCTGAAGCAGGCGCGGGCCGATGCCGTGGCGCTCGCCCGCTACATGGAGTTCTATGGCGGCGCCTGCGACAAGATCCACGGCGAGACCATCCCCTACCAGGCCGGCTACACCGTCTACACGCTGCGCCAGCCGCATGGCGTCACCGCGCACATCATCCCGTGGAACTACCCGATGCAGATCATCGGCCGTTCCGTCGGCGGCGCACTCGCCATGGGCAATGCGGCGGTGCTGAAACCGGCCGAGGAAGCCTGCCTCACCGCCATCGCCTTTGCGAAAATCTGCGAGGAGGCGGGGCTCCCGAAAGGCGCGCTCAACGTCGTCCCCGGCCTCGGCGAAGAAACGGGCGCGGCGCTCACCAGCCACCCCGGCGTCAACCACATTTCCTTCACCGGCTCGGTCGCCGTCGGCCAGCTGATCCAGGCGGCCGCGGCGAAGAACGTGGTGCCGGTGACGCTGGAGCTCGGCGGCAAGTCGCCCCAGCTGGTCTTCGCCGATGCCGACCTCGACCGGGCGCTGCCCTTCCTCGTCAATGCCGGCATCCAGAACGCCGGCCAGACCTGCTCGGCCAGTTCGCGCATTCTGGTGCAGCGCTCGGTCCACGACGAGGTGCTCCGCCGCATGGCCGAGCGTTACGAGGCTCTCCGCGTCGGCCCGGCGCTCGCCGACCTCGACGTCGGTCCCTTGGTCTCGGCGCGGCAGAAGGAGATCGTCTCGGGCTTCCTCGGCCGCCTCGGCGATGGCCGCATCACTGCCCGCGGCCAGCT
>DATCRS010000489.1:0-2520 GCA_036568845.1 Devosia sp.
GAAGGCCAACCGACCCACTCCCGACGCGCGGGACAATGCCAGAAACCCCGGTCCCCGGAGGCGGATGTCGTCTCACTAAACAAATACCAGAGGCGGTATCCGCCTCCGGGCCCGTCACGCTCTTTGACATCCCCGGAAGCCTTGTGGCTGGCCGGTGCATCAGTATGCCCGACATCGCAGTCCGGTCTCCCTCTATTGACCAGCTCGGGCGGAGAAAATTGGGCCTCGGATCAAGTCCGAGAATGACGGTGGTTGGGGTGGGTGATGTGCGAGAGCAGGAACATCGAGATGCAAGATACCCCCTTCGCGCGAATGACTCCGGGGTTGGGAGACCGCCGTCAAAAAAGATCGTCACAAAATCAGCAGGGGCATGTCGATAGCCTCGCCTCTCGTTCGTCGTGATGTCGAAGCGGCCTGAACCGGGGTCGCCAAACCGAGGAGAACGCGAATGAATCGCCTAGCCATCACCGCCGCCGCCGTCCTGCTGTCCACTGTCGCGGCCGTGGCCCAGTCCGCGCCAGTCACGGGCACCGTCCCGGTCAACGGCATGAACATGTATTTCGAGGAAAGCGGCGCAGGCGATCCGCTGATCGTGCTGCACGGCGCCTATATGACCATTCCGGACATGGGGGGCATCATTCCCAAGCTGGCGGAAACTCATCGTGTCATCGCGGTCGAGTTCCAGGGGCACGGCCGCACCAACGACATCGACCGGCCGATCACCTACCAGAACCTCGCTGACGACGTCGCCGCCTTCATGGACGCCAAGGGCATCGAGAAGGCGTACATCTTCGGCTACTCGATGGGCTCCATCGCCGGCTTGCAGCTCGCGATCCGGCACCCGGAAAAGGTCGACCAGCTCATCGCCGCATCCACCGCCTACGACCTCAGGGGCTGGCACCAAGTCTACACCGACTTCATCCCGCAGATGAGCGTCGAGATGTTCAAGGACATGCCGTTCATGGAGGAGTCCTACCGCAAGCTCGCCGTCGATCCAGAGGGTTTCGAGGGTCTCGCCACCAAGCTGATTCAGCTCGAGAAGGAGCCGATGGCCTGGGAGGAGGACATCAAGACGATCAAGGCGCCGGTGCTGATCATTGCCGGCGACGCGGATGTATCGACGCTCGAGCACAATGTGGCGCTGTTCCGCCTGCTCGGCGGCGGGGTGATGGGCGACATGGGCACGCCGCTGCCGGCGTCACGCCTCGCCATACTGCCGGCGACCTCGCACACGGCGGTGATCAATCAGGTCGAGCTGCTGGCTGCCTTCATCGAGCCCTTCCTCAAGGGGGAGACGCCCAAGAGCTTCATGGGGATGTGAAGCGGTAGCGCCGGAGCCTAGCTCGCCCGGCGCTCTTCGATGCTGTCGGTGAACACCGCTTCGAGGATGTCGCGATCGAAGGGCTTCATGATGTACTCGTTCGCGCCCGCCTTCTTGGCGAGCGCGATCTGGCCGACATCGTACTCGGTGACGCAATAGACGACACGCGGTGCCTGCCCACCCACATAGGCGCGGAGCAGCTTCAGGAACTCCAGCCCGCTCATGATCGGCATCTGCCAGTCGAGCAGGATCGCGTCCGGCATCTCCTGCCGGCACTTGTCGAATGCTTCCTGCCCGTCTTCGGCCTCCTCGACGATGAAATCCATGTCCTCGAGGATCCGGCGCGCGACTTTGCGCACGACACTGGAGTCATCGACGATGAGGCAGGATTTCATGGCGCGCATTCCAATAGAGCTGGCCGCGACGATAGACGCTTACTGCAACTATCCTGCAAAACTCCCTATGAATGGTTAGCGCGGCGTGAAGTTCTGGCACATGGGTACCCGGGCCTCGTGGTTCGACAAGCTCACCATGAGGCCTAAGAAAAACCGCTCCTCCAAGTAGCCTCATCCTGAGCTTGTCGAAGGACGAGGCGTGCCCTCAAGCAGCCGCAGCTACCGCCTTGGGAGTGGCGGTGAAGTGGAAGACGTCGTTCTCGATCCAGATCTTGAGATCCATGTCGGTCATGCGGGCGAGGATGCCGGTATAGAAGGGCTGAATGCCCCGTGCATCGACACCGCCTTCCGGCGCGCCGGAAAGGAGCCCCTCGGCGCCCGAAGGCATCAGGGTCTTCTGCCGCTTCTCTGGGTCGCTCTTTGAGGTGAAGACGAACTTCTCCTCGCCCGTGCCGCCGACGACTTCGACCGTCACCACCCCGCCCCGTGGCACCGACATGGCCGCGATCAGCAGCATGTTCATGAGGAGCTTGGCCTTGTGCTTGGGCAGGAGGATCAACGGGACCTTCCAATCGAGCTCGGCCTTTTCGATCTCGAACAGCAGCCGCGCCACGCGCTCGCATTCGCGCGTGTCGAAATCGGTGCCCGCGGTCGATGAGGCGCCGTAGGCCAGGCGGGCGAATTCGAGCTTGGCCCGGGCGTGCTTGGCGGAGTTGGCGATCAGTTCCTGCGCACCCTCGGCCATGGCGGCCTGGGTCGGATCGGCCAGCACTTCGAGGCCGTTGCCGATCGCCCCGACCGGGT
>DATCRS010000490.1:0-4504 GCA_036568845.1 Devosia sp.
CGCCTGGACGCATCACCTCACCGGCTGGGACCTGGTTCCCGCCATCGCCATCATGCTGCGGGAAATCTTCATCCCCGGTCTGCGCGAATATCTCGGGAAGTCCGAAGTCGACGTGCCGGTCACCTGGCTGGCGAAGTGGAAGACCACCGTGCAGCTCGTGGCGCTCGGGCTGCTCATCGCCTCGCCCATGCTGCTCGGCCTCGTCTTCATCGGGCACTTCATGCTCTGGGTCGCGGCGATCCTCACGGTCTGGACTGGCTGGGAATATCTGCGCGGCGCCTGGCCGCACCTGGCAGGGCCGGGATGAAGATCCTCTACTTCGCCATGTTCCGCGAGCGGCTCAACCGCAGCGAGGAAGATGTCACGCCACCGCCCGAGGTGAAGACGGTTGCCGATCTCGTTGCGTGGTTGCGGGGCCGTGACGAGGCGGCCGAGCTGGCTTTCGAGAAACCCAGCCTCGTCAGGGCCGCGATCGACGCCAAGATCGTGAAGTCCGATGCGCTCATCGCCAACGCGCGGACGGTGGCGCTGTTTCCGCCCATGACCGGCGGCTAAGCCCGTGCCCGTCCGCATCCAGACCGAGGCGTTCGATCCCGGCGCCGAGACCAACGCCTTCCTCACTGCCGCGAACGGCGCCGGCGCCGCCGTAACCTTCACGGGCCTAGTCCGTTCGCTCCCCGGCGATCCGGTGGAAGCGCTGACGCTCGAGAGCTATCCCGAGCTCGCCGTCAACCAGATCGAGGCGATGATCGCCGAGGCGACGAACCGCTTCGGCCTTCTCGGCGCCACCGTGATCCACCGTTACGGACGCCTCGCGCCCGGCGAGCCGATCGTCCAGGTGATGACACTCGCTCCGCACCGCCGGGCGGCGTTCGAGGGCGCCGAGTTCCTCATGGATTTCCTGAAGACCGAAGCGCCGTTCTGGAAGAAGGAAGCCACGAACACCGGCGAGCGCTGGGTCGAGGCCAAGACCGACGATGACGCGGCCCGTGACCGCTGGGAGAAGCAATGACCGAACAGACCAAACCGCCTTTCTCACTGGTGGGCATCGACCACGTAGTGTTTCTCGTCGACGACCTCGCAAAGGCGGTGAAGTGGTACGGTGACGTGCTCGGCTGTCAGCCGGGCTATTCCTACCCCACGCTCGGCATGGAGCAGGTCTGGTGCGGGGCGGCGCTGATCGTCCTCTGGGACATCACCCATCCGGGCGCCGCGAGCGCCATCCCACCGATGAAAGGCGGCAGAAACGTCGACCATGTCTGCATCGCTCTCTCGCCGTTCGACGAGGCGGCCATGCGGGCGCACCTCTCAGCCCACGGCGTCACGCTGGAACGCGAGGCCTTCCACGGCGGCGCCCGCGGCATGGGCAACTCCTTCTACGTGCTCGACCCCTGGGGCAACAAGCTCGAGCTCAAGGGCCCGGCAGTGTACCCGGACGGGCGGGGGTGGAAGTAGGAGCGGCTCTCTCAATCATCTTCCTCCCCTTGTGGGGAGGGAGCAGACTGCCATCCGGGCGAGACCATGCGCCCGGCGGACCCCAGTCCGTCGGGATGCACTGATGAAGGACTGCGCCGGCGGGCCAGAGGCCCGGAAAGCGTAGTGCACAAAAACTGGGCCTATTGGCCCGCCGACGCGACCGGACGTTTCCACCTCGCTCCGGCGGACCGCGGGGATCTCCCCGGAACCCGCGGCATCCACCGCCCCGAGGGCGGCCGACACCAATGGCGGACGCTCGCCATCCTCCAGGGATGGCATCCGGCCGGCCGGAACTTCGGCAAGGAGGGCGCGACCCCCTCCATCCGACCCTGACCCCGCGAACCGTTCGCTCGCGATCCCGTCCAGTGCGGGGTCAGTGAGAGGAGTCTACGACGGGGTGAAGGGGCGGGGATAAGTCGGACCAAAATTCGTGTAAGGGACTGAGCCGAAACACACATTACCTGTTGTTTGAAACCGCACTTTCCATCTCCTCGATGTCATCCCGGCGCTCAGCCGGCAACCATTCATCAGCCCGAGTGGAGTGGAAGATGGGTCCCTGCTGTTCGCAGGGATGACAGCCTGTGGGTCGGAGGGATCAGGCACGTGGGAGAGGAGTCCCAACCGGAGCATTGCCCCGCGCAAAGCAAAGGGCCCGCGTCGCCGCGGGCCCTCAGAACACGCAACCAAACGGCTACCTACTCCGCCGCGACCTTCTTGGGCGTCACCGCCTCGGCATAGGCGTTGATCAGCGTCGTGCAGGCCTTGCCAGGCTTGAACTTGTACTGGCCGACCTCGGACACCGGCGTCACTTCGGCGGCGGTGCCGGTGAGGAAGCATTCGTCGAAATTGGCGAGTTCCTCGGGCTGGATATGCCGCTCGATGACCTTGAAGCCGTTCTGCCTGGCGAGATCGATGAGGGTCTGCCGGGTGATGCCGTTGAGGAAGCAATCCGGCGTCGGCGTGTGGATCTCGTCGCCCTTGACGAAGAAGACGTTGGCGCCGGTGGCTTCGGCGACGTAGCCGCGATAGTCGAGCATCAGCGCATCGGCATAGCCGTTGGCCATGGCCGCGTCTTTCGACAGCGTGCAGATCATATAGAGGCCTGCAGCCTTGGCCGTGCAGGGGATCGTCTCCGGCGACGGGCGCTTCCACTTGCTCCACTCGAGCCGGATGCCCTTGAGTTTCTCTTCGACCGAGAAATAGCTCGGCCACACCCAGCTGGCGATGGCGAGGTGAACCGTGTTGTTGCGGCCGGGAACCGAGAGCTCTTCCGAGCCGCGCCAGGCGACCGGGCGGACATAGGCGTCGACCAATCCGTTCTTGTCGAGCACCAGGCGCTTGGCCGCCTCGATCTCGTCGACCGAATAGGGAATGGTGAAATCGAGCGTCTTGCCCGACTGGATCAGGCGCTCAGTATGCTGACGCGACTTGAAGATCTCGCCGCCATAGGCGCGTTCACCCTCGAACACGCAGCTCGCATAGTGGAGCCCATGCGTCAGCACGTGGATCTTGGCGTCTTTCCACGGCTTGAGCTCTCCATCGAACCAGATCCAGCCTTCGCGCTGGTCCATCGGCACACCGGCCATTGGTCTCTCCCACTCTCTTTGTCGTCGCGGCTCTCGCGGGGCCGTTTCGGCGTTTGCAACGATCTTGCCTCAGCCCCATGCCCTTGGCAAACCAGAAGGGACTTGGGATAAGCGGCGTTCATTGGTGATGGAGAGACAATGGCACCGGCCAAAATAAATGTCAACAAGGCTGACATAAATTCCGGTGCGGGCGCGTCGGGAGACATGCCCCTCGACGTCATGGGACTGTTTTTCTTCGCTTATCGGGATTTCGTCGGCGACGCCGATGCCCTGCTGGAGCGGCAGGGCTTTGGCCGCGCCCATCACCGCGTGCTCTATTTCGTCAATCTGAAGCCCGGTATGCCGGTCGCCGACCTGCTCGACATTTTGAAGATCACCAAGCAAAGCCTCGCGCGCGTGCTGCGTCAGCTGATCGACAATGGCTATATCGAGCAGAAGACCGGCGACGCCGACCGGCGCCAACGCCTGCTCTATGCCACCGCCAAGGGCCGGGAGTTTTTCGAGGTGCTGTCGGCTACCCAGACCAGCCGCATCGCCGCCGCCATCGAAGCCCTGCCCCCGGACGGCAAGCGCACGGTGCTGAAGTTCTTCGTCGGGATGGTGGAAGCCGAGGACCGGGGGTTATTGGATCGGCTCAGGCTGACGGACGAACTCTAGGGAGTGTCACGCCATAGCCCTGCGCGCGTAGCGCTACGGGCGTTCTTCGCCGGCAAAGGTCCACCGGACCTTTGCGTAGGCGGCTCATCACGGTTCGACAAGCTCACCATGAGGCTACTGAAACATTGGAGGACCTCATGGTGAGCTTGTCGAACCACGAGGTCCGGGCCTCCGCCATGGCCGCCTCTTGCAGTCCAGCCCCGGCTAGGCCCCCGGCGGCCGGTAGCCGACTGTCTGGGCGCGGCCCAGCGCCGCCATCGTCTCCTCCACCGTGAGCAGCGGAACGGTTTCGAACTTCGACACGGCTCCACCGCCACCGATGGCAATGGCGACCGCGGCCATGGAGACGTTGTCGGGCGCCTCCCACAGGTTGTAGCCGTCGTTCGGGCCGAACGCATACCAAAACCCGTGCAGCTTGCCGCCAACGGACTCGATGTACTTGCGCGCCGCCTCGCGGCGATCCTCGGGGCTCCTGGTGAGGCGAGCCCAGGTTTCCGGGGTATAGCTGAAGTGCGTCAGGTAGAGTGCCATGGCCAACTCCTCCGCTCTTGCCAAGGAAGGCAGTCTACTCCTCGCGGCCCAGGGTTGGAATTGCGACGACGGTCGGGCGCTACAGCAGCTTCTTTCCGTTCGGCACCGGTTGGTCTACCGCCGCCAGCACGATCGCCCCCGCTTCGTCCTCGAAGCCCAGCGTCAGCACTTCGGAGATGAATGGCCCGATCTGGCGCGGCGGGAAGTTGACGACACCGAGAACCTGGCGACCCACCAGCGCCTCAGGCGTGTAA
>DATCRS010000491.1:0-3890 GCA_036568845.1 Devosia sp.
CGAAATCCCCGAGCGCCGTTTCGAGGATCACCCGATCGATCGAAGTGACGACATTGAGGTCCTCCGCGATCTTCAGGAAACTCGCCGGCGCCAGCACGCCGCTGGGGTGGTTCCACCGGGCCAGCGCCTCCACGCCGACGACGCTCAGCGTATTGGCGTCGAATAGCGGCTGGTAATACGCGATGAACTCGTTCTGCTCGATGCCGCGCAAAATGTCGTCCGCCATCCGCTTGGTGCTGATCGTCTCGGCCTGCAGCGCCTCCGAGAAGAACTCGTAACCGTTCTTGCCCCTGCGCTTGGCACGGTAGAGCGCGATGTCAGCGTCGATCAGCAGCCGCTTGCCGTCTACCGCGCCTCCCGACTGCACGGCGATGCCGATGCTGGCGCCGAAGCGGCAGAAGTGGCCCTCATAGGGCACCGGGCGGCGCATCTGCTCGACGATGGCGCGGGCGATCTTGTCGAGCCGGGTTGCTGGTCCATCATAGACGCAGACGACGATGAACTCGTCGCCGCCGACCCGGGCCACGAAATCTTCCTTGGTGACGTTGCCGCGCAGCAGGTTGGCGGCATGCACCAGCATGGCGTCGCCGGCGACGTGGCCCAGCGTGTCGTTGATCTGCTTGAACCGGTCGAGATCGATGTGGAGTAGAGCGACGCTGCCGCCGTGCTCGTGGCACCACGACGCCTTCTCGGTGAGCCAGCTGTCGAGGTACCGCCGATTGGGAAGTCCGGTCAGGGTATCGTGCAGGGCGTTGTACTCGATGCGGGCCTTGGCCTCCTCGAGTTCCCTGTTGTGCGCCTCCGCCTGGAGCTTGGCCTGTTCGAGCTCATGCTTGGCGCGCACCTCGTCGGTGATGTCCTGATTGGCGCCCAGGACCCGCGGCGCGCCGTCTGAGTCGATATAGTAGCTACCCCTGGTGCGGATCGTCCGGATATCGCCCGAGGGCTGGATGATCCGGTAGGTGGACTCGTACACAGACTTGGCATGCACCGCCGCCCAGACCTCGTCCTGCGCGCGCTGTGAATCCTCGGGGTGGAGGAAGGTCTCCCATTCTACCCTCCCCATCGGGTGATCGCCGACACGGCCATACATTTCGCGGGTGCGCTCGTCCCAGTAGACCTCGCGGGTGACGAGATTGGACTCGAACACACCGATGCGGGAGACGTCCAACGCCAGCCGCAGCCGCGCCGAGAGGCGAGCCATGTCGGCTTCGGCTTCTTTCGTCTCGGTGATCTCGGTGTCCGTGCCGATGATGCGCTTGGGGCGGCCGTCCGCGAACCACTCCACCGGCGCACCGACGCTGGAGATCCACATGTAGTGCCCGTCGACATGCCGCTCGCGATATTTCAACGCGACCCGCCCAACCTCTCCGGCATGCTGGCGGCGGTGCAGTGCGAGTATGCTCTCGAGGTCGTCGGGATGCAGGCGCGTCAGCCATTCCTCATGGCTGTCCCTAGCGTCGAAAGCTGGGTTCATGCCGCGCAGGGTTCGCCAGGTTCGCGAATGATAGACGATACCAGTCTCTAGGTCGGCGTCCCACACCCCCTGCCGGGCGCTCTCGAGCGCGATTTCCCAGCGGCTCTCGCTGCGGTCGAGGGCGGCGGAGACCAGACGGACCATGGTCACGTCCTGGGAGATGCCCCAGAGCAACTGCTCGCCGTGGCGGAAGGTAGTGAGCACCGCCCTTACGCCACCATCTGACCCCGTGACACCAAACTCGAGGTCGCGCGCGTCATGTCCCGCCAGTAGCAGTCGTACGCGGCCAAAGAGGGCCTGGCGGTCTGATTTTCCGAGAAGCCGGAGCGCCTGGCGAACGGGAACGCTTGCGGCGGGTTGCAGCGTTCCGAGGATACGGCCCATCCCCGCACTGACGAAAAGATCCCGGGCGCCGATCGGCCAATGCCACCGCCCGAACCCGGCCAGATCCTCGGCCGCCTGAAGCTCGGCGGCATTCTGGCTGCCCTGCAGCCCCCCGCCGGGAGCAATCTGCTCCACAATTTCCGTCATCAACCGGCCCTTGAGGGCAACATCACAACAGTCTGAAGCATGCCGCTCGGGGCTTTAGATTCCCTTACGCCCATGCAGCAGTTTTTCTCCCGTCCGGCGGCCGTAGCAAGAATCACATAACGGCGGCGTCACGCGGGTACTTGCCAGGAAGTCAATCCCTAATAGATAGTTAACAACACTAATCGGGGTTCTGCGTACATCGCGTGGAACTGGGGAAACTTCGTCCGCTTCAACGTGGTGCGATGCGTACAACTACGGGGGCAGTTGTTCGTACGGTTACGTGCTGCTCGCTTGCGACGGTGAGCGGCAGTATCGCGCTGCTATTCGCACTGAGCACCCCTGCCGATGCGCAGTGCATACCCGACGGAACCATCGTCCAGTGCTTGCCGAATGGAAACATGCGGGTCGAGTTCGACGCGGGCTATATTGGCGCCGACACGCACTACTATTGGTTCCTCGACGGCCCTCTTGAAGCATTCAATGCAGGTCAAATTACCAGCCCGGCCGACGCGTTGGAGCTCGAGGGCCTAAGCGTGACATATCTAGGGGCAGCGGGAGGCTTTCTGTCAGGCGATACGGCGCTGCGTATCGACGCGTTCGACGGCGTGGCCCGGGCCGAGATCGCCCATGACATCGAAAGTGCCTTCGGCATCCGGATGAGCGTCAACGGGGGACTGGCGCCCCATGTGGCGATTGAGCTGACCGGGGGCACGATCGACGCCTCCATCGTCGGCATCTGGCTCGAGAACAACACCACGAGCGTTGCGGACATCGTCATTGGTCCGGCAGCGAGGATCATCTCGCCCTCTGCCCTCGAGGTGCTTACGGGCGCATCGCATGTGGTTCTAGCCGGGACGATTGCCGAGCATCCGGAGGTCGAAGGACAGGCTTCGGTTCTCTCGGATAGCAACGATATTCTCGAGCTGCATCCGGGCTATCACCTCGACGGCACTATCGACAGTCGCGGTGGCGCCAACGAACTGCGACTGGGCGGTGCGGGTACGGATACGTTCAACCTGGGTCAGGTCAACTTGATTGATGACCAGGGGGTGGGCTTCCTCAACTTTTCATCCTTCACCAAGACCGGCTCCTCGACCTGGACTTTGCAGGGCACAATGGCGGGCGCGCCCGGCATGGACATCCAGTCAGGCACCGTCAGCCTCGACGATGCGCTGCTCGATGGGACTGTCACCATTCGTGACAGCGCGCGGCTTGGGGGCATAGGAACCCTGGGCGCGCTGGAGGTGCTGGGCGGTGCAACCCTGGCGCCAGGTCACCTGTCAGCTGGGACGCTCGTTGCCGAAAACGTGCTCTTCCAATCCGGCTCGATCCTGGAAATCGGTGTTGGCGCCACCACGCACGGCAGGCTTGAGGCGGACAATATCACGATCGAGGGGGGCACGCTCCGGGTTAGGCCTTCCTCGGCGGCAGCGGGGAGCTATGCGCTGGTCCACGGCAACATCACCGGCGCGTTCAATACCGTCGTCTCGCAGTCCGACCGCTACGTGGCCCGCCTCGACAGCACCAACATCGATCCGACTAAGCTCGTCATCGATCTCCAGCGCACCGGCGTCACCTTTGCTTCCTACGCGAAGACGCCGGAGCAGGCCGCAGTGGCGGCGCTGCTCGACGCCATGGGCGAGGCGGCGCCGTACTACGCCCAACTCGACGGCATGGACGCGGACGCGGCGGCCGACCTGATGGGTCAGATGGCTGGTTCCGGCTTCGCGGCGACCAACAGCGCCCTGCTGCAGCAGAGCGGAGCGCTGACCGGCGCTTCGCTGGGGCGTATTCAGCAGCAGGCCGGCACCCTCGGCCCGACCGCCGGTCCTCTCGGTTACGCCGCCTTCTCGACCGGCGGCTGGTACGATGGCCTTCAACC
>DATCRS010000492.1:0-5956 GCA_036568845.1 Devosia sp.
CCCACGGTGGGAAGCCCTATCTGGTATCGCATCGGACGAAAACCGGACAACAAAGATGCACGACTACAGCCATCACACCGCCGCCCCGACCGTTACCCGCGACCCCGTCTGCGGCATGACGGTGGACGTGGACAAGACGCCGCACAAGGCGACCCATGAGGGCCGCGAGTTCGGCTTCTGCAGTGCCGGGTGCAAGGGCAAGTTCGAAGCGGCGCCCGAGGGCTATCTCAAGGCGACGGACCCGGTCTGCGGCATGCAGGTCGATCGCGCCACCGCGAAGTACATGAGCAAGCATGAGGGCACGCGCTACTATTTCTGCTGCGAGGGCTGCCAGACCAAGTTCGAGGCGGAGCCCGAGAAGTACCTCAATCAGAAGCCGTTCGCGTTGCCGGGCGCTACCCCCGCGATGAGCCAAGGGCACGATCACGCGCATCACGATCACCATGGCCACGAGCACCACGCACAGGCGGCGCCGGTCAAGCCGGTGCCGGCGGGGACCAAGTGGACCTGCCCGATGCATCCCGAAATCGTGCGGGACGCGCCGGGCGACTGCCCGATTTGCGGCATGGCGCTCGAGCCTATGGTGGCGAGCCTTGATGCTGGGCCCAATCCGGAGCTCAAGGACTTCACCCTGCGCTTCTGGGTGAGCGCGGCGCTCAGCCTGCCGCTGCTCTTCATTGGCATGAGCGACGTGTTCGGCTTCGACGCGCGCGCCATGATCGGCGAGCCCCTGGCCGGCTGGGTCGAGCTGGCGCTGGCAACGCCGGTGGTCGTCTGGGCGGCCTTCCCGTTCTTCCGGAGGTTCTGGAACTCGCTGCGCAACCGTTCGCCCAACATGTGGACGCTGATCGGCATCGGCGTCGGCGCCGCTTATGTCTTCTCGGTACTGGCCGTGCTGGTGCCGCAGATCTTCCCCATGGGCCTGGGCGAACAGCATGCTGCCGGCCCGCCGGTCTATTTCGAGGCGGCGGCGGTGATCGTGACGCTGGTCTTCTTGGGGCAGGTGCTCGAGCTGCGCGCCCGCGAGGAAACCGGCAAGGCGGTGCGGGCGCTGCTCAACCTCGCCCCCAAGACGGCGCTCAAGGTCTGGCAGGGCAGAGACGTCGAGGTGCCCCTCGATGAGGTGAAGGCCGGCGATTGGCTGCGGGTGCGACCGGGCGACGCCGTGCCGGTCGATGGCGTGGTGATCGAGGGCGAGAGCTATGTCGACGAGAGCATGCTGACTGGCGAGCCGGTGCCGCTCGAAAAGCAGAAGGACGATACGGTCACCGGCGGCACGCTCAATGGCGAAGGCAGCTTCGTGATGCGCGCCGAGCGGGTCGGCGCGGAAACCCGGCTCAGCCAGATCGTCGAGCTCGTCGGCAAGGCACAGCGCAGCCGTGCGCCGATCCAGGATCTCGCCGACAAGGTGGCCAATTGGTTCGTGCCGCTTGTCGTCGTCATTGCCATCGTCGCCTTCGTGGGCTGGTGGATCGTCGGACCGGAGCCCAAGCTCAGCTATGCGCTGATCGCGGCGATCTCGGTGCTGATCATCGCCTGTCCGTGTGCGCTCGGGCTGGCGACGCCGATGTCGGTGATGGTCGCGACCGGCCGCGGCGCCCGGGCCGGCGTGCTGGTGAAGGACGCCAAGGCGCTCGAAGGCTTCGCGCGCATCGATGTGGTCGTCGTGGACAAGACCGGCACACTGACCGAAGGCAAGCCGGTACTGGGCGACGTGATCCCGATCAAGAGCGTCGACGAGGGCTTCGTGCTCGCCGTCGCCGCGGCGCTGGAGCGGGGCTCGGCCCACCCCATCGCCCATGCGGTGCTAAAGGGCGCCGAACTGCGCCAGGCCCGCACCTATGAGGCGACGAACTTCCGGTCGGTGACCGGCAAGGGAGTCATCGGCGAGGTGGCGGGCGGCAAGGCTGGCCTCGGCAATCTGAAGCTCATCGAAGAGATGAATGCTGAAATGGCCAACGGGCTGGCTGAGCTGGCGCAGCGCCATGCCGAGCGCGGCAGCACGGCGATCTTCGTTGCGCACAACGGCAAGGCCATCGGCATTGTCACCGTGCGCGACCCCATCAAGGCCAATGCGGCGGAAGCCATCCGGTCGCTCAAGGACGAGGGCGTCGAGGTGATCATGGCGACCGGTGATGCGGCCGGTACCGCCGAAGCGGTTGGCCGCGAACTCGGGCTCGAAACGGTGAAGTCCGGCATGTCGCCCGAAGGCAAGCACGACTTGGTGCTGGAGCTGAAGCGCTTGGGCCGGCGGGTCGCCTTTGCCGGCGACGGCGTCAACGATGCGCCGGCGCTCGCGGCGGCCGATGTCGGCATTGCCATGGGCACCGGCGCGGATGTGGCCATCGAGAGCGCCGGGATCACGCTCCTCAAGGGCGATCTTTCGGGCGTGTTGCGGGCGCGGAAGCTGGCCCATGCGGCACTGCGGAACATCAAGCAGAACCTGCTGCTGGCCTTCGGCTACAACGTGCTCTGCATTCCTGTCGCCGCCGGCGTGCTGTTCCCGCTGACCGGCTGGCTGCTCTCACCCATGCTCGCCGCCGCCGCGATGTCGTTCTCGTCGGTCAGCGTCATCGGCAATGCGCTGCGGCTGAATGGGGTGAAGCTTTAGGGGGTCTCGCAGACGGGCCGGCCGACTATCACTCAGCGCTCCCCCCCCTTGTGGGGAGGGTAGCGGAGCTTGTGAGCGTGAGCGAGCTAGCGAAGCTGTGTGGGGGTAAGTCCACGCACCGGTGCGAGTTGCCACCCCCACCCTAGCGCCGCTACGGCGCTGACGCGCCTAGCTCTGCTTGCCCTCCCCACAAGGGGGGGAGACCCGACCGAGAGTCCTGTTAAGCCTCACATCGCCGGAGCGGTGATGGTGACCGAGGGGTCGTAGGTGTACTTGACGACGACATTGGTGGTGACGCCCTGCGTGGTGACGTCGGTTTCCATGTGGACCGGGGCGCCGATGGCGGGGTCGACGTAAGCCCGGTTGGCGGTGGCGTTGCCCTCGACGTCGAGCTTCCAGGCGTAGCTCAGCACGTCCTTGCCGTCGACATTGGTGGTGCCGAGGCACTGCGGCTCGGTCATCGCATCCATGGCATCGGTATTGGCCATGTTGAAGCCGGCGGTCATCTGCGCGGCGGCGTCGGCGGGAAGTTCCATCCAGGCGCCGGCCATGTTCATCCAGGCCTTGCCGTCGAGCACGGTCATCTCGATGGCCTGGCCGTTGGTGACCACGTTGGCGTGCATATTGGCAGGCGGGACGATCTCCCCGTTCATAGTCATGTTGGTGCCGCCGCCGACAATGGTCGATTCCATCTTCATCGGGCCCGAGGTCATGGCCTTGCCCATGGCGGCCTTGATCTCGTCGACGCAGGCGTCGGCAAAGGCGGGCGTCACCGCGAAGGTGGCAGCGGTGGCAATAAGGGCGAGGGCGATACGCATGGAAAGCTCCGATGGGGTGTTGGTGGGCACGCTTGTCGCCGAGCGCGCGTGAACGGAAACTGAATGGATGACAGCAACTTGCGACAATCGTTTGTCGCTCAGCGGTCCTCGACCGGGAAGGCCTCGACCATCTGTTCGGTGATGGCCTGGTCGAGCTTGAAGTAGCCCTTCCAGGGGTCGGGCGATTTGGCGCGCTCGGCCGCCTCTTCGAGAGAGAAGCCGTTGGCGCGCTCGATGGTCTCCATCTCCTTCCAGTCCAGCGGCACTGCGCAAGGCGCGCCTTCGCGGCTGCGGGTGGAGAAGGGGGATATCGCGGTCGAGCCGCGCTCGTTGCGCAGATAGTCGACGAACATCCGGCCCTTGCGCTGCGCCTTGCGGATGTTGGAGGTGAAGCGGTCGGGCTCGTCCATGCCGAGCCGGTCGGCAAAGCCGTGGCAGAAGGCTTTCACCTCGGGCCATGCCAGCACGGGCTTCAATGGGGCGATGACGTGGACGCCCTTGCCGCCGGTGACCATCGGGAAGGTCTTGAGCCCGACCTTAGCGAGCTTGTCGCGGATATCGAGCGCGGCGCGCCGCACCTTCGGGAAATCGAGGCCCTCGTCGGGATCGATGTCGAAGATGATGCGGTCGGGCTTGTCGACGTCGTCGATGTGGCTGCCCCAGATGTGGAACTCGAGCACGTTCATCTGCACGCCAGCGAGTAGGCCGGCGACGTCCTCGATATACATGTAGTCCTGGACGTCGCCGTCCTTTTCCTCGATCGGGATTTCCTTGAATTCGTCGGGAAAGCCGCCCGAGGCGTGCTTCTGGAAGAAGCAGAATTTTGAGCGCCCCTGCGGGCAGCGCACGAGGCTCAGCGGCCGGCGCGTGATGTGCGGCAGCATCCGCTCGGCCACGGCTTCGTAATAGGCGGCGATCCGCGCCTTGGTGACGCCCTGCTCGGGATAGGCGACGCGATCGGGACTGGTGAGCTTGACGCCCACCTTCTCCGCCGCTGCGATGCCCATCTCGTCGGTGAAGGCCACGTGCTTGCTCTTCTTTGCCTTGGCCGGCTTAGCACTCTTGGGCGGCGCGGCCGGCTTTTCAATATGCACATCCTCTGCCTTCTTGTCTTCGCGAAGGCCGATGAAGGAGGGGTGGCGCAGCACGCCGTCGGGCGTCATCTCGGTATAGGCGATTTCGCCGACGAGCTCGGGATCGACCCATTTGGCGCGGCGGCGAATGTCGCGAGGCACGCTCTCAAAGGCGGGCTCCGCGCGGGCACGGGCATCGAGGGCCTCTTGCAGCGTGGCATGCGAATTGGCATTGAAGCCGGTGCCGACGCGCCCGCGATAGACCAGCTTGCCCCCCTCCCAGGTGCCGAGCAGCAGCGAAGCGAAGCCGCGCTTCTTGTCGGACGGGCGCCAGCCGCCGATGACGAATTCCTGGCGCTTGAGGCACTTGATCTTGAGCCAGGTGCGGGTGCGGTCGTGCTGGTAGGTCGAGCGCGTCTGCTTGGCGATGACGCCCTCCTGGTTGGCCTCGCACATCGCCTTGAACACCTCTTCGCCCCGACCCACGATGTGGTCGGAGAACTGGATTTCGGCATCCGGCCCGATCTCGCCGAGCAGCGCCTTGAGCTTCTCCTTGCGCTCGACCAGCGGCAGCTTTTCGAGGCTCTCGCCGTCGAGCTCCAGGAGGTCGAAGGCGAAGTAGACCAGGGGACCACCCGAGCCCAGCGCGTCCTTGAGGGTCGAGAAATCGGTACGGCCATCCTTGAAGGCGCAGATCTCACCATCGATCAGGGCGGAACCCCCGGTGATCTTCGACAGCGGCTCGACAAGATGGCCGAACTGGCGAGTCCAGTCATTGCCGTTGCGGGTGTAGATGCGCACCTCGCTGCCGGCGATGGCGGCGAGCGCGCGGTAGCCGTCGAGCTTCATCTCGAACAGCCAGTCGCGGCCCGAGGGGACTTCGTCGACCAGCGTCGCCAACTGCGGCGAACGGAACTTCGGCAGGGCAACGGCCTTGCCACCGGTCCAGACCTTTGCGGTTGCCTCGGTCCTGGTGGCCTTCTTGCGCGATTTCAGCCCCTTGGCGATTCCGTCGAGATCGCGGCCGGTCTCGACGCTGGTGGTGAATTTTTCGGTGAGCCCATCGGCCTCGGTGGCGTAGCGGTCGCGGTGCTTGATGAGCAGCCAGTTCTCGCGCGGGCCGTTGCGGGTTTTCTGGTCGCGGCCCTTCATGTGGACCAGCACCCACTCGCCCCTCATGCGCTTGCCATTGAGCTTGAACTTGAGGTCGCCCTCTTCGAGTCCCTCGTGCGGGTCGCCGATCGGCTCCCAGGTGCCCTCATCCCAGAGCATCACGGTGCCGCCGCCATACTGGCCTTCGGGGATGGTGCCCTCGAAATCACCATAGTCGAGCGGGTGGTCCTCCACCCGCACCGCGAGTCGCTTGTCGGCGGGGTTCGTGGAGGGGCCCTTGGTCACTGCCCAGCTCTTCAAGACGCCATCGAGCTCGAGGCGGAAATCGTAGTGGAGGCGGG
>DATCRS010000493.1:0-10758 GCA_036568845.1 Devosia sp.
CTCCCGCCTCGCCTCCCGCGCCGACGAAGCGTTGCTCGACATCTACCGGCGGCTGACGCCGTGGCAGAAGACGCAGGTGGCGCGCCATCCGCAGCGGCCGCATTTTTCCGACTATGTCGCCGGGCTCATCACCGACTGGACGCCGCTCGCCGGCGACCGCAAGTTCGCCGAAGACGCCGCGCTGCAGGCAGGCTTCGGCCGCTTCAACGGCCAGTCGGTCGCCATTCTCGGGCAGGAGAAGGGCTCCTCGACCGAAACGCGATTGAAGCACAATTTCGGCATGGCGCGGCCGGAGGGCTATCGCAAGGCCGTGCGCATCATGGACATGGCCGACCGCTTCAACATCCCGGTCATCTCCTTTGTCGACACTGCCGGCGCCTATCCGGGCATCGGCGCCGAGGAGCGCGGCCAGGCCGAGGCCATCGCCCGCTCGACCGAAAAATGCCTGGAGCTGGGCGTGCCGAACCTTGCCATCATCATCGGCGAGGGGGGCTCGGGTGGGGCTATTGCCATTGCTGCCGCCAACCGTGTGCTGATGCTCGAAAATGCCATCTACTCGGCCATTTCGCCTGAGGCCGGCGCTTCGATCCTCTGGCGCGACGCCGCCAAGGCGCAGGACGCCGCCAACAACATGAAGATCACCGCCACCGACCTTGTCGGCTTCGGGGTGGTGGACGGCGTCATTCCCGAGCCCGCCGGCGGCGCGCATCGCCACCCCGAGCAGGTGATGGGCGCCACCCGCGATGCAATCGCCAAGTTCCTTGCTGATTTCGAAGGCCGCAGCCGCCTCGAACTGCGCGAGCACCGGCGCGAGAAATTCCTCGCCATCGGCACCACCTTAAGTTGATCGCGGGCCTTCAAAGGCCCGTGATAGAGATTCGGTTTACCAGGGCGGGTTACCGCCCGCTAACCGAACGGGGCTATCTCGGAGGGCAAAGGAATTCCAAATTCCTCCTCGAGATTTCGTTGGGCAGAGACTTTACTTGATGACTTTTCTTCGCCGGATCGCCGGTTTGATGCTGGTCCTCGGGCTCGTCACGGCGCTCGCTGCCTGCTCGGGCATCAAGCCCGGTAACGCCAAGGCCTTTCAGCCGCTCAAGGAAGCGACCGTAGCGAAGCTCACGTCGATGGGTTCAGCGCCCGGCAAGGGCATGCTGATCCGCATCTTCAAGGAAAGCTCCGAGCTCGAGGTCTGGAAAGAGACGGCCTCGGGCTACAAGCTCTTCAAGACCTATGCGATCTGCGCCTGGTCGGGCGAGCTCGGTCCCAAGATCAAGGAAGGCGACCGCCAGTCACCGGAAGGTTTCTACACCATCACGCCCGGCCTGATGAACCCCAACTCCAACTACTACCTGGCGTTCAACACCGGCTTTCCGAACAAGTTCGACCGCGCCTATGGCCGCACCGGTTCGGACCTCATGGTGCATGGCGACTGTTCTTCGCGCGGCTGCTACTCGATGACCGACGAGTCCATTGCCGAAATTTACGCCCTGGCGCGCGAGACCTTCAAGGGCGGCAACTCCTCGTTCCAGCTGCAGATCTTCCCGTTCCGGATGACCCCGCAGAACCTCGCCAAGCACTCCACCAGCGCGCACATGGCGTTCTGGCAGAACATCAAGGAGGGCTATGACCGCTTCGAGGTCACCAAGAGCCCGCCGAGCTGGGATGTGTGCAACCGGCAATACATTTTCGACGTGCCGAGCGGCATCGGCGTGCTCGACGCGGTCGCTGCTTGCCCCGCAGAAATCGGTCAGCGCACCATGACGGCGGCGGTAGCGGCCAAGCAGGCGGCCGATGCGGTTGCCATCCAGGCCGAAGTCGCCAATCTCGAAAAGAAGGCGGCCGCCGAGAAGGCCGCTGCCGACAAGGAAGCCGCCGCCTATGCCGAGGCGAAGGCGCGCGGCGAAGCCATCGGCAGCTTCGTCGGCGGCCTGTTCGGCGGTGGCAAGAATGCCGATGTACAAGGAACCATCGATCCCACCAAGAAGGCGCCTGTGCCGCAGCGGCGCCCGCAGCGCGGCTAGGTCCGCGCTCGCGCCCCGGCCATGCGAAAGCCAAAGTTCTGGCCCTTCGCTCTGGGGGTGGCGCTGCTCGGGGGAGTCTGCTTCATTCTCATCGCCTTGCCCCTCACGCAGGGCTATCCATCCCTGTTTCATTGGCTGAGGGACCGTCCCATCACTTCCTCCGAGCCCAGATATGATCGCACCCGGCTCTACGCGGATGTCACTGCCGCCGGCTTCACTATGGGCAGTCCGGTGCACATCCGCATCTTCAAGGCCGAGAAGCGCCTCGAGGTCTGGATGCAGGGAAGGGACGGGCGCTATGCGCTGTTCCGCGGCTACGACATCTGCAAATATTCGGGTGGCCTCGGGCCCAAGCTGCGCGAGGGCGACAGGCAGGCGCCGGAAGGTTTCTACCGGGTCGGCAAGCTGCAACTGAATCCCAACTCGCGCCACCACCTCTCGTTCAACCTCGGCTTCCCCAATGCCTATGACCGCCAGCTCGGCCGCACCGGCTCGGCGCTCATGGTGCATGGCGGCTGCAGTTCGGTCGGCTGCTATGCGATCACCAACGAGAAGGTCGACGAGGTCTATGCCGTGGTCGAGGCCGCCCTCGATGCCGGGCAGGCGGCCATCGACGTCCACGCCTTCCCGTTCCGCATGACCGAGGAGGCCATGGCGCGCGAGGCGGGCAACCTTTGGATGCCCTACTGGAGCAACCTCAAGCAGGGTTTTGACCTCTTCGAGGCCACCGCCACCCCGCCGGCGGTGGCGACCTGCAAGGGTGAGTATCGCTTCGGCGCTGACGCGGGAGGGCCCGGTTGCGTGCCGATCGCCGCGTGGTCTTGATCGACCGCCTGATCCCGTTCCTTGCTGCGCTGGTGGGCCTTGTCGCCCTCGCCGGCGCCGTCGTGGTGCAGTCCAACGTCACGGCCCAGAACGATGCCGTCCGTGCCGAGATTGCCGCGACCCGCAATGCCCTTGATCTCGTCCGGCAGGGGACCGAGAACCTTTCCACACGCCTCGACTCCTCCGGCGAACCGGCCGATGACGGCACGGCCGAAGCATTGCTGGCGCTGCAGGAGCGGATGGTGAAGCTCGAGGAGGCCGCAAAGGCCGGCCCGCTTGCCTCGCCCGCGCCCCTCAGTCCGGCCGCGACGACCGCCGGCCGCCCGGTCGATCCCAATCTCCCTACCGACGACTGCATCCCACAGGGCACGCGGTTCATGGTGACCCTCGACGATGGCTACCCGGTCTGCCAGAGCACCGTTACGATCAAGGCCTCGGCGATCAGTGCCGAACTGGTGGCGCTCGACAACGGCGTCACGCTGGTCCCCGGCACACCCTCGCCGCTGCCCGGCGGCGGCTGCACGGCCAGCCTTTTCTCCGCCGATCCTGCCGGCTTTGCCGAGTTGCGGGTCGACTGCCGGTGACAACCAGCCCATGCAGCGGCTAGCGTGCCGGCCGGTGGGGTTCGGGGGCACAAGTGATCTGCTGATCGTCTCGGGTTCCACCCCCGAAGTCGAGAAGTTCGCCGCGCTGCCCTGAGGGGGAAAGAGCAGAAGCGGGGCCAGGGCCGGCCGGCTGGACTTGCCCGCGAGCCGTCGACTTGCCACGGCAACTGGCCTAGGCGCGCCTTGCTGTCGGCCATGACCAATTTTAGCTCAGGCACTTGACCAAAATAGTTGCTGTAAGCAGTTTTGTCCCAGCACCAGAACAGTGCGGAGGGATTGTGGGGATCGTTTCGACCCAAGAATACGAGGAGATGGAGCGCGCCATCTACGAGGCCGCGCTCGTTCCGGAGTACTGGCCGAACGTCCTCGCCCGCCTCGGCGAATTCAGTGACAGCGCCGGCGCAGCGTTGCTCTGCATGAACGAGCGGGGGGTGCAGTTCGTCAGCGCCCCCATCCTCCAGGAGGTCGTCCAGAGGTTCGTCTCCGAGGGCTGGGATTCCCGTAATTCCCGCCGGGGCAACGTGGTGGCCAAGGGCCTTGTCGGCCTTCCCCGCTTCGTCAACGAGGACGACTATCTCGACCCCGGCGAGGCCGAGACCGATCCTATGATCAACGAGCTCTTCCGGCCGGCCGGGTTCGGATGGGCGTCCGGCTTCATCCATGAGCTGCCGCATGGCGACCTGGTGGTCCTCAACCTCGAGCAGTTCTACGAGCGCGGCCCGATCCGGGGCGAGGCTCTGGCGCGGCTGAACACCATCTACCCGCATCTGGCCCGTGGCGCCATGTTCGCGGCGCGGACCGAGTTCGAGCGCGTGAAGACGGCGGTAGAGACGTTGTCGGCGATCGGACTCCCGGCCGCCGCCATGACCCCGACCGGCCGGGTGGTCATCGCCAACGACGCCTTCGCCCAGGCAGGTCATGTATGGACGACGCGCGGCGGCGACCGGCTCGGCCTCCACGATCGGGTCGCCGACCTGATGCTTGCCGAGGCCCTGGCATCGCACAAGGAGGCTCTGGGCCAACGCTCCATTCCGTTGCGGGCAGCACCCGGCGGCGCCATCACCGGCGTCATTCAGGTGGTGCCGGTGAGGCGCACCGCGCATGACATTTTCGGCAGCACGGTTGCCATCGTCATCCTCAGCGAGCTCAAGGGCCAGGCAGCCAGCGCCTCGCTGGTGCAGTCCCTCTTCGATCTCACAGCCGCCGAGATCGCCGTGGCGCAAGCCATCGCCGCCGGCCACTCGGTGGCTCAGATTGCGGGCAGCACAGGACGGTCAGTCGCGACCGTCCGCAACCAGCTGCGCAGCGTCATGGCCAAGACCGGCAGCTCCCGCCAGGTCGAACTCGCCCTGCTGATGCGCCAGCTCGGCGGCCAGACCGGCTGAAGGAGCTCCAAGCTGTCCAAACAGAAAGGGCGATGCCTCGGCATCGCCCTTTGTTCTAGAACGATCCGTGACAGTGCTTGAACTTGCGGCCGGAGCCGCAGGGGCAGGGGGCGTTGCGGGAGACGCCCTTGAGGAGCGCCGGATCGATCGGCCTGAGGCGCGGATCGGCGTCGGCCAGGTCGTTGCTGCCGTCGGCCAGCGCGCCCACGGCGGCCGTCGCCAGGCCGAGGGTGCCCGAAACGCCGGAGGCGGCATCGTTCTCACCCGTGGTCGGATCGACGTGGATTTCTGAGAGGCGTGAGAGGTCCGGCGCCGGCGGCGGCTCGGGGCGGCGGCTCTGGATCTCGACGTGGCTCAGCTGCGTCGTCACCAATTCGCGGAGGTTGGTGAGGAGGCTCTGGAAGAGCTCGTAGGCTTCCTGCTTGTACTCGTTGAGCGGGTCGCGCTGCGCCAGGCCGCGCCAGCCGACCACCTTGGAAAGGTGGTCGAGCGTCACCAGGTGCTCGCGCCAGAGCCCGTCGATCGACTGCAGCAGGATCTGCTTTTCAACCTGCCGCATCACGGTGGGGTTGGGCATGCCCGCATCGGCCATGCTCTTCAGTGTCCGCTCTTCCTTGGCGGCATAGGCCTCGTCGGCCAGCTTGACGAGGCGCTCGCGCACCAGCTCCACGTCGATGCCGTCCTCTTCGGCCCAGGCCTTCACCGGCGCGTCGACATTGAGATAGGTCTTGGCCGCGGCTTCCAGCTGCTCGGTATTCCACTGCTCGGGATAGGATCGGTCGGGGATGGCCTTGGCGATGATCGACTCCACCACGTCATGGCGCATGCCGGCGATCGTTTCGGAGACATTGTCGTCATCCATCAGCTCGAGACGCTGCTCGAAGATCACCTTGCGCTGATCGTTCATCACGTCGTCGTACTTGAGGATGTTCTTGCGGATGTCGAAGTTCCGCGCCTCGACCCGGGCCTGGGCGCGCTCGATCGCCTTGGTGACCCAGGGGTGGGTGATGCTCTCGCCCTGCTCAAGCCCGAGCTTGCCCAGCATCGAGTCCATCGACTCGACCGGGAAGATGCGCATCAGGTCGTCCTGCAGGCTGAGGAAGAATTTCGAGCGGCCGGGATCGCCCTGGCGGCCCGAACGGCCGCGGAGCTGATTGTCGATGCGGCGGCTCTCGTGCCGCTCGGTGCCCACCACATAGAGCCCGCCGGCGTCCAGCGCCTTCTGCTTGTCGGCGGCGATCTGCTCCTTGATGCGGGTGATCCTGATGTCGCGCTCGACACCTTCGAGGCCGGCGGCCTCCTTCTCGATCCGCATTTCGAGATTGCCGCCGAGCTGGATGTCGGTACCGCGGCCGGCCATGTTGGTGGCGATGGTCACCGCCCCTGGCACGCCGGCATCGGCAATGATATGGGCTTCCTGCTCGTGATAGCGGGCGTTGAGCACCTGCAGGTCCTCGACGCCCTTCTTGCGCAGGAGCTCCGCCAGCATTTCGGACTTTTCGATCGAGGTGGTGCCGACGAGGATCGGCTGGCCGCGCTTGCGGCAATCGGCGACGAGTTCGGCGATTTCTTCGAACTTCTCGGCCGTCGTGCGGAAGATCGCGTCATCCTCGTCGACGCGCTTTACTGGCACATTGGTAGGGATGGTGACGACGTTGAGGCCGTAGATGTCGGCGAATTCCTCGGCTTCCGTCGCGGCCGTGCCGGTCATGCCGGCCAGCTTCTTGTACAGACGGAAGTAGTTCTGGAAGGTGATCGAGGCCAGCGTCTGGTTCTCGGCCTGGATCTTGACGTGCTCCTTGGCCTCCAGCGCCTGGTGCAGGCCTTCCGAATAGCGGCGGCCCGGCATCATGCGTCCGGTGAACTCGTCGATGATCACCACTTCGTCGTTGCGGACGATGTAATCCTTGTCCTTCTGGAACATCTTGTGGGCGCGCAGCGCCGAGTTGAGATGATGCACCAGCGCGACGTTCTCGACGTCGTAGAGCGAGACGCCCTTGAGCATCCCCAGTTCCTGGAGCTTTTCCTCCAGCCGCTCCACGCCGGCATCGGTGAAGGTGGCCGAGCGTTGCTTCTCGTCGATCTCGAAGTCGCCCTCCTGGAGGAGAGGGATCAGCGTGTCGACGCTCTGGTAGAGCTCGGAGCGGTCTTCCGACGGGCCGGAGATGATGAGCGGCGTGCGCGCCTCGTCGACGAGGATCGAATCCACTTCGTCGACGATGCAATAGTGGTGGCCGCGCTGCACCATCTGCTCGCGCGAATATTTCATGTTGTCGCGCAGGTAGTCGAAGCCGAGCTCGTTATTGGTGCCGTAGGTGATGTCGGCGGCGTAGGCGCGCTTGCGCTCGCTGTCGTCCATGCCGTGAACGATGACGCCGGTGGTGAGCCCGAGGAAGTTGTAGATCTGGCCCATCCAGGCCGCGTCGCGCCGGACCAGGTAGTCGTTGACGGTGACGAGATGGGCGCCGTCGCCGGTCAGCGCGTTGAGGTACATCGGCAGGGTGGCGACCAGCGTCTTGCCTTCACCGGTGCGCATCTCGGAGATGGAGCGCTCGTTGAGCACCATGCCGCCGATGAGCTGCACGTCGAAGTGGCGCATGCCGAGCACGCGCTTACTGGCCTCGCGTACGGTGGCAAAGGCCGGGACCAGGATGTCCTCGAGCTTCTTGCCTTGCTTGAGGAGCTCGCGGAACTCTTCGGTCTTGGCCTTGAGCTGGTCGTCGGTGAGCTTGGCGTAGTCGGGCTCGAGCGCGTTGATGGCGTCTACCCGCGGCTGGTACTTCTTCACCTGGCGGTCATTGGCAGAACCGAAGATCGCCTTGGCGATTGCAGCCAGTACCATCGACAATTTCCTTTGATGTCTCGTTCCGGGGCGGCAGAGGGTGCCGTCAAAGCCCAGAAATGCGGCGGGTTCAGGCCCGTCGATCCTCTCTGAAAAGCCTGCGACATGTAAGAGCGGGCCCTTGGCTTGTCAACGGAAGCAAAATCGGCCAAACCCACGGCGTCGCGCCAGCGGGGGCCGCGCGCATGTCAAGGAGAGACGACCCATGATTTCCCTTCGTCAGCCTGCTGCGCGCCTGGCTCGTATGTTTGTTTCCGCCCTCGCGCTGAGCGCCGCCCTCGGCCTCGCTCCGGCCCTGGCGCAGGATGCTGCCGCACCGGCCGCGCCTGCTGCGGTGACGCCGCAGACCGTGGTCGCGACCGTCGGCGGCGAGCCGATCACCGAGGCCGATATCTCCTTTGCGGCTGAAGACCTGCAGCAGGAGCTGCAGCAGATGCCGGCCAACGAGCGCAAGGCTTTCCTCCTCACCGTGCTCATTGACATGAAAGTGATGGCCAAGGCAGCGCGCGACGCCAACATGGACCAGACCGATCTTTTCAAGCAGCGCCTCCGTTATCTCGAGGATCGCGCCCTGCGCCGCGCCTATTTCGGCGAGAAGATCGCCACCGCCGTGACCCCGGAGGCATTGCAGGCGGCCTACGACAAGTTCGTCGCCGAGTTCCAGGGCCAGGAAGAGGTGCATGCCCGCCACATCCTCGTTGCCACCGAGGACGAGGCCAAGGCGGTGAAGGCCGAGCTCGATGGCGGCAAGGACTTTGCGACCCTCGCCAAGGAGAAGTCGACCGACCCCTCCGCACAGCAGAATGGCGGCGATCTCGGCTTTTTCGGCAAGGGCATGATGGTCAAGCCCTTCGAGGAGGCTGCCTTCTCGCTGCAGCCCGGCATCGTTTCCGATCCGGTCAAGTCCGATTTCGGCTGGCATGTCATCAAGGTCGAGGAAAAGCGCATGAGCAAGCCGCCGAGCCTCGATCAGATCGCCCCGCAGCTCCAGCAGCAGGTCATGTTCCAGAATTTCGAGAACTCGGTCGCGGCGCTGAAGCAGGGCGTCGCCATCGACATTCCCGATCCCACCCTCGCCGAAGGCGTCAAGCAGCAGACCGAAGCCAACACCGCCGGGCAGTAGCGAGAGATCGCCTCCCTCGCCGCTGCGACTAACTCGCTGACGCTCGTGAGCGGTACCTGGTCGTCCCAGCGCCACCGCCTAGGCCAGCATCCCCCGCACCATCTGCTGCACCACGGGCCGCAGCTCGGCCTCGTCGGCATCCAGCCGGCCGGTCAGCAGCCGGCTCCAGGCGAAGGCGGCGATGATTTCGGCCGCCACTGCCGCGTCGGCATCCGGTCTCAGCTCGCCGCGTGCCTTGGCCCGCTCGAAGATCCTCGCCGTGTTCGCCCGGCGGTCGGCGGTATAGGCCCGCAGGGCCTCGGCGGCCCTCTCGTCGGTCTGGGCCTCGGCGAAGATTGAGCGGAACACCTGGCCGGGTCCCTGTCGCCAATAGCCGAGCAGTCCGACGAGGAAGGCGAGGCAGTCGCCTTCGATCGTCCCGGTATCAGGCGGCCGGATGTTGAGCTTCAGCCGCTGGTAGACATCGAGCAACAGCTGCGTCTTGGTTGGCCACCAGCGATAGATGGTGGGCTTTCCCGCGCGCGCCCGGCGCGCCACGCCCTCGATGGAAAAGCCGGCGAGCCCGCTTTCGCGCAGCAGCGCTTCGGCCGCATCGAGGACGGCCTCATGCGTTGCCGGGTTGCGGCGTGCGCCGATCGAGGCGCGCTTTTCTATCGTGGCGGGGTCGCTCATTGTGCTCTCCTACCCTTAACATGGGCAGGCCGGTAAAAGAACGCACCGTGCCGTATTGAAGCAGCGCTGATGCATGCTTAACCATAATCCGTCGAAAAATTGGAACAAATAACGGGGCAACGCGTTGGTCGGCCCGGGGGAAAAGCCAGTGGGGCCTGCCGAGTCCATGAGTGTTGATACGATCGCCACGACGGTCAGCGAGGCCGACCGTTACCGCGTGCTGGTCGAGGCGATCGCCGACTACGCCATTTACATGCTCGATCCGGGCGGTCGGATCGTCAGCTGGAATCCGGGCGCCCGGCGCTTCAAGGGCTACGAGGCCGATGAGATCATCGGCCAGTCCTTCTCGCGCTTCTACACCGAAGAGGAGCGTGCCGCCGGCCTGCCGGAACGCAACCTGCACATCGCCGCCACCCAGGGACGCTTCGAGGACGAGGGCTGGCGCGTCCGCAAGGACGGCTCGCGCTTCTGGGCGCATGTCGTCATCGATCCGATCCGCAACGAGCAGGGCGAGCTCATCGGCTACGCCAAGATCACCCGCGACCTCACCGAGCGCCGGCTGACGACCGAAGCGCTCAAGCGCAGCGAAGAACAGTTCCGTCTGCTCGTGCAGGGCGTCACCGACTATGCCATCTACATGCTCGACCCTGTTGGCCGGGTGTCGAGCTGGAACGTCGGGGCGCAACGCATCAAGGGCTATTCCCCCGAGGAAGTCATCGGCGAGCATTTCTCCATCTTCTATACCGAAGAGGATCGCGAGGCCGGTCAACCGCAGCAGGCCCTGGAAAGAGCCGCCAGGGAGGGCCGCATCGAGCGCGAGGGCTGGCGCGTGCGCAAGGACGGCTCGCGCTTCTGGGCGCACGTCGTGATCGACGCCATCCGCGACGACGCCGGGTCTCTCGTCGGCTTCGCCAAAGTCACGCGCGACGTCACCGAGCGGCGTGACGCCCAGCTTTCCCTCGAGCACGCGCGCGAGCAGCTCATGCAGGCGCAAAAGCTCGAGGCTATCGGCCAACTGACCGGCGGGGTGGCCCACGACTTCAATAACCTCCTCACCGCCATCCTCTCCAGCCTCGAGCTGGTGCGCAAATACCTGCCCGACGATCCGCGCGTCACCCGCCTCATCGACAATGCCGTGCAGGGGGCGCAGCGCGGCGCGACGCTGACGCAGCGGCTCCTGGCCTATGCGCGGCGCCAGCCGCTCAAGATGCAGGCCGTACACGTGCCGGCGCTGGTAGACGGGTTGACGACGCTGATCATGCCCTCGCTGGGGCCGGTGACC
>DATCRS010000494.1:0-3404 GCA_036568845.1 Devosia sp.
GAGCCAGATCGGCCGGTCGGCGACCAGCAGCCGCCCCAGTGCCAACCGCCGCGTCTGCCCGGCCGAGAGATGCCCCGCCTCGAGTTCGCCCACATGCGCAAGCCCCACCCGTTCGAGCGCCGGCGCGATGAGTGTCCGGTCGCCCCCGAAGAGATCGGCCCAGAACTGCAGGTTCTCCGCCGCAGTCAGCCGCGCCTTCAGCCCCGACTGGTGCCCCATGAGGTGGATATCGGCCCCGGCCCGCTCCTCCTCGCCTCTCCCCGCAATCGCGATCGTCCCCGCCTCGGCCCGTACGATGCCGGCAAGAGTCAGCAGCAGCGTGGTCTTACCCACCCCATTGGGCCCGCGCAGCATCAGCAGCTCGCCGGGCGGAACGGCGAAGTCGAGCCCGCTGAACAACACCCGCTCGCCACGCCGGCTGGAAAGGCCGCGCACCTCGATCGTCCTTGCTGGCAGGGCGTTTCTGGGGCTCATGACGCTCATCTCGTATTGAACGGATGTCGAGGCTGGCAAGCGGGAAATTGTTTCTCTATAAGCGCGCCTAGATTGGAGTCTTTCCAATCAGGCCCCTGCCCCCACGGCCAGAAGTCCGGACCGGCGTGCGGGTTTGCGGGCGTCGTTCAACGCTAGCGACAGGCACGCACGTGACCAAATCCCTCGACAGCTTCAAGTCCAAGTCCACTCTTACGGTTCAGGGCAAGGATTACGTCTATTTCTCCCTCGCCGAGGCGGAGAAGAACGGGCTCGAGGGCATTTCGCGATTGCCGCACTCGATGAAGGTGGTGCTGGAGAACCTGCTCCGCTTCGAAGATGGCGTCACCGTCACCAAGCAGGACATCCTCGCCGTCGCCGATTGGCTCAAGACCCGCACCTCCGAGCACGAGATCTCCTACCGCCCGGCGCGCGTCCTGATGCAGGATTTCACCGGCGTCCCCGCCGTCGTCGACCTCGCCGCCATGCGCGATGCCACGAGCAAGCTCGGTGCCGATCCGCAGAAGATCAACCCGCTGGTGCCGGTTGACCTGGTTATCGACCACTCGGTGATGGTCGACAGCTTCGGCACCCCGCTCGCCTTCAACCAGAATGTCGAGCTCGAATACCAGCGCAACGGCGAGCGCTACGAGTTCCTGCGCTGGGGCCAGAAGGCGTTCGACAACTTCCGCGTCGTCCCGCCCGGCACTGGCATCTGCCACCAGGTCAACCTCGAATATCTCGCCCAGACCGTCTGGACCCGCAAGGATGACGACTTGGGCGGCATCGTCGCCTATCCCGATACGCTGGTCGGCACCGACAGCCACACCACCATGGTCAACGGCCTTGCCGTGCTCGGCTGGGGCGTGGGCGGCATCGAGGCCGAGGCCGCCATGCTCGGCCAGCCGATCACCATGCTGATCCCCGAAGTCATTGGCTTCAAGCTCGTCGGCAAGATCAACGAGGGCATCACCGCCACCGACCTCGTGCTCACCGTCACCGAGATGCTGCGCAAGAAGGGCGTGGTGGGCAAGTTCGTGGAATTCTACGGTCCCGGGCTCGACTATCTGAGCCTCGAGGATCAGGCGACCATCGCCAACATGGCCCCCGAATATGGCGCCACCTGCGGTTACTTCCCGGTCGACCGCGACACGCTGGACTATCTCCGCACTTCGGGGCGTTCGGCCGATCGCGTGGCCCTGGTCGATGGCTACAGCCGCGCCCAGGGCATGTTCCGCGAGACCGACAGCGAGGATCCGGTCTTCACCGACACGCTCGAGCTCGATCTCTCCACCGTCGTCCCCTCGCTTTCCGGCCCCAAGCGCCCGCAGGACCGCGTTGCCCTCGCTGACGCCGCCAGCAAGTTCCAGGCAGCCCTGGCCGACCTCGGCGCCGGTCGCAAGGACCGCAACGCGCTGCCGACCTCGACCGGCGAGAGCCGCTATGTCGATGAAGGCGCCACCGGCGTCGACGACATCCCTGAAGAGGCCGCCTTCCCGGTCAAGGGCGAGAACTACCATCTGCGCGACGGCCACGTGGTGATCGCCGCCATCACCTCGTGCACCAACACCTCGAACCCCTCGGTGCTGATCGCCGCCGGCCTCGTCGCCCGCAAGGCGCGCGCGCTGGGGTTGAAGTCGCAGCCCTGGGTGAAGACCTCGCTGGCGCCGGGCTCGCAGGTGGTCACTGATTATCTCACGGCCTCCGGCCTGCAGGCCGATCTCGACGCCATGGGCTTCAATCTCGTCGGCTATGGCTGCACCACCTGCATCGGCAATTCCGGCCCGCTGCCGGAAGCCATTTCCGAGTGCATTAACGCCAACGACCTCGTCGCCTGCTCGGTGCTCTCGGGCAACCGCAACTTCGAAGGCCGCGTGAACCCCGACGTCCGCGCCAACTATCTCGCCAGCCCGCCGCTGGTGGTGGCCTATGCCATCGCTGGCTCGCTGCACGTCAACCTCACCACCGACCCGATCGGCACGAGCCGCAGCGGCAAGCCGGTGTACTTGAAGGACATCTGGCCAACCAACAAGGAGATCGCCGATCTCGTCCGGGCCCACATCACCCCGGAAATGTTCCAGAAGCGCTATTCAGACGTCTTCAAGGGCGACGAGCACTGGCAGGGCATCGCGGTGGAAGGGGGCGAGACCTATGGCTGGTCTTCGTCTTCGACCTATGTGCAGAACCCGCCCTATTTCGAGGGCATGTCGATGACCCCCGATCCGGTCACCGACATCCACAATGCCCGTGTGCTCGGCCTCTTCCTCGATTCCATCACCACCGACCACATCTCGCCGGCCGGCTCGTTCAAGATCGGCACCCCGGCGGGCAAGTATCTCAGTGAACGCCAGGTGGCGCCCAAGGACTTCAACTCCTACGGTGCCCGCCGCGGCAACCACGAGGTGATGATGCGCGGCACCTTCGCCAATATCCGCATCAAGAACCAGATGGTGCCGGGCGTCGAAGGCGGCTTCACCAAGGCCCCCAACGGCGAGACCGTGCCGATCTACGACGCCGCCATGGCCTATCAGGCCTCGGGCACGCCGCTGGTGATCTTTGCCGGCAAGGAATACGGCACCGGCTCGTCGCGCGACTGGGCCGCCAAGGGCACCCGTCTCCTCGGCGTCCGCGCCGTCGTCGCCCAGAGCTTTGAGCGCATCCACCGCTCCAACCTCATCGGTATGGGCGTGCTGCCGCTGCAGTTCGCCGAGGGCGAGAGCTGGCAGAGCCTGAAGCTCGATGGCTCGGAGACGGTCTCCATCGAAGGCCTCGATAAGCTGGCCCCCCGCGCCACCGTCACGGTCAAGATCGTACGCACCGACGGCCGCGTCGAGGAAATTCAGACCCGCTGCCGCATCGATACCGTCAACGAACTCGACTACTACAAGCACGGCGGCATCCTGCACTACGTGCTGCGCAACTTGGTGGGCGAA
>DATCRS010000495.1:0-2006 GCA_036568845.1 Devosia sp.
ACCGCGACCTTCCTGTCCGCCTATCGTGAGGCCCTGACCGACCGTCGGCTCTGGCCGGAAGAGGCACATTCCGCGGAAAGCATGTTAAGATTTTTCCTGCTTGATCTAGCGTTTGACGAGGTAGAGTACGAGCTGTCCCACCGGCCCGAGGGGCTCCATGCGCCGCTGGCCGGCCTGCTTCGCATTCTGTCCAGTGCCGGGAGCGAAGCCCATGCCTAAACTGCCAGCCGAAGCCTACGCCATCATCGAGGGCCGCCACTCCGACCCCTTCCACTATCTCGGCATGCATCCCGAGGGCGGCAAGAGCGTGGTGCGCGCCTTCCTGCCCGAGGCCTCCAATGTCGAGGCGGTCGGGGAGCATGGCGAGGTCGCGCCGCTCGACCGTGTCCACGCATCAGGCCTGTTCATCGGTGCCCTGCCCAACGGCTCGAAGCACTACCAGCTGCGCGCCAAATTCGGCGAAAACGTCGTCGAGTTCGAGGACGCCTATCGCTTCCCACCGATCCTGACCGATTTCGACCTCTATCTGCTCGGCGAAGGCACGCATCAGCGGCTTTACGACAAGCTCGGCGCGCATCCGATGCGGCTGGAAGGTATCGACGGTATCGGCTTCGTCGTGCTGGCGCCGAATGCGCGGCGCGTCTCCGTGGTCGGCGATTTCAATTTCTGGGACGGGCGGCGTCATCCCATGCGGGTGCGCGGCGCGGGCTATTGGGAATTGTTCATTCCGCACGCCAAGGCCGGCGATCACTACAAGTTCGAGATCATTGGACCGCATGGCCATCTGCTGCCCCTGAAGTCCGACCCGATGGCGTTTGCCAGCGAGGTGCGGCCGAAGACGGCATCCATCGTGTTCGACGAGGCGCACCTGCCGCGGCCGCGGCCCGCGCCCGACGGCATCAACGCGCTGTCGGCGCCGATGTCGATCTACGAGGTCCATCTCGGCTCATGGCGCCGCAAGAACGGCGATGAATGGCTGACCTATCGCGAGCTCGCCGAGCAATTGCCGGCCTATGCCCGCGACATGGGCTTCACCCACCTTGAATTCCTGCCTGTCAGCGAGCATCCGTTCGACGGGTCCTGGGGCTATCAACCGACCGGCCTCTATGCGCCGACCAGCCGCTTTGGCACGCCCGACGATTTCGCCGCGCTGATCGATGCCTGCCATCGTGAAGGCATCGGCGTGCTGCTCGATTGGGTGCCCGGACACTTCCCCGACGATCCGCACGGGCTTGGCAGCTTCGACGGCACCGCGCTGTACGAACACGCCAATCCGCTGCAGGGCCGCCATCTCGACTGGGGCACGCTGATCTACAATTACGGCCGCACCGAAGTGACGAACTTCCTGGTGTCGAACGCGCTGTTCTGGCTGGAGCGCTACGCCATCGACGGCCTGCGCGTCGATGCGGTCGCCTCCATGCTCTATCTCGACTACAGCCGCCCACCCGGCGCCTGGATTCCGAACCAGTATGGCGGCCGCGAGAACATCGAGGCGATCAACTTCCTGCGCCGCTTCAACACCGAGCTGTTCGCGCGTTTTCCGCAGGCGACCACGGCGGCGGAGGAATCCACCGCCTGGCCGCAGGTCTCGCGCCCGGTCGAATTCGGCGGGCTCGGCTTCGGCTACAAGTGGAACATGGGCTGGATGCACGACACGCTGAACTACATCAGCAAGGATCCGATCCACCGCAAATATCATCACGGCGAGATCCTGTTCGGGTTGCACTACGCCTTCTCTGAAAACTTCATCCTGCCGCTGTCGCATGACGAGGTCGTGCACGGCAAACGCTCGATCTTCGGCCGCATGCCTGGCGACGAATGGCAGCGCTTCGCCAACCTGCGCGCCTATTACAGCTTCATGTTCGGCCACCCGGGCAAGAAGCTTCTGTTCATGGGCGGCGAGTTCGGCCAGGAACACGAATGGCGCCACGATCATTCGCTCGACTGGCATCTGCTCGGCAACCCGCAGCACGCCGGCGTGCAGGCGTTGGTGCGCGACCTCAACC
>DATCRS010000496.1:0-7005 GCA_036568845.1 Devosia sp.
TTATCCTTCGATACCGGGCTCGAGCAGCCGGTGCAGGTGCACCACGAAATAGCGCATCTGCGCGTTGTCCACGGTCTGCTGTGCCTTTGCCTTCCAGGCCTGGTAGGCGGTGGCGTAGTTCGGATAAAGACCGACGATCTCGACCTGGCTCAGGTCCTTGAAGGTGATGTCCTCGAGATCTTCGAGCTCGCCGCCCAGCACCAGGTGCAGCAGCTGCTTTTTCGGAGTGGGTGCTTTGCTCATGGCGTCAGTCTTTCCATCTGCACGGTTTCTGCGGGGCAGCCGTAGACCCGGATCAGCGCCGCATGCAGCGGCGTTCTTAGCGAAGCATCGCCCAGCGCCGCAAGCGCCCCATGCCGGATTTCCGGCTGGTTGAAGCGCAGGGTACCTATGCAGACGTCTTCGAGCGGCAATCCGCATTCCGCAAGGATCACCGCTGCTGCCGCGACATCCCAATCCTGCGCCCCGCGTCTCGCCACCGCCGCATCGAGCTTGCCGGTCGCCACCTGCACCAGCCGATAGGCGAGCGAGGGATAGGCCGGCCCGCGCGCATACTCGAGGCCCTCGGCCTGCAACTCCTGGTGCACCGCTCCGGGGGCGGGGATCAGCGGCGCGGTCCGTCCGGGTACGGCCTGGCGCATCAGCGGTTGCCCGTTGAGACGGGCCCCGCCGCCGAGTGACGCCTCGTACATCTCGTCCCGGGCGGGGGCATAGATCACCCCGGCGATGGCCGTTCCGTCCTCCACCACGGCCAGCGACACGGTCCAGCTGTCCTCGCCCTTGATGAAGCCGCGCGTTCCGTCGATCGGGTCGACGACGAATACCCGCGACCGGCTCAGCCGCTCGGCATTGTCGGCCGTTTCCTCGCTCAGCCAGCCATAGTCCGGACGGGCCGTGGTCAGCGTCGAATGCAGGAACTTGTCGAGCACGATGTCGGCTTCGCTCACCGGAGAATTGTGCTCCTTGGTCCAGTGCTTCATGTCGCGGCGGAAGTATCCCGCCGCGATGATGCCGGCCGTCACGGCGGCGGACCGCAGAAGCTGCAGATCGTCTTCCGCTGTGCTGGTCTTGGGCTCTGGCATTGCTGGTCCGGCTGAACTCGGGGCCCTTCTAGGCCCGCCCGAACCACAGGACAAGTGCAGCGCGGGCAGGCTAGCTCGACTTCTGGCGGGCGGCTGCCTCGTCGGCGGCCTTGCGGCTGGGGCCGGAATTGGCGAGGATCTTCCGCGCCTGCTCGGCCGAGATGCCGTGTTTATGCGCGAAGTAGCCCACCTCGTACGGCTCTTCCGCGTTGACTTTCGCCCGGTCGCGGCCGTCCTGCATCTGCTTGTTGTCGCTCATCTTTCGTCCTCCGGTTGAAGGTTTGAACATCCAACGCGCGAGAGTCCGGCGGGTTTCCCTTGGACACCGCTGCTTGACGAAGTAACCAGTTGGTGAATTAGTATCGGAAAGCCGGCGCGAGGATGCTGGCTTTCTCTCTGACAAGGACTTTTCGAAGTGAAATACGCGATCGTTGGCACGGGCGCGCGCCACGCCATGTTCCGCAAGGCCATTACCCAAACTCACGCGAACGGCAACGACCTGGTTGCCCTCTGCGACGTCAACGAGAAGCGCCTGGCGCTGTCGGCCAGCAAGATCCCGGACCAGACCGGCAACGGCATCGCCACCTACGATGCGGTCGACTTCGCCCGCATGATGAGCGAACAGCAGCCTGACGCGGTGATCGTCACCACGCCGGACTACCTCCATCACGAGTACATCGTCCGCGCTTTGAAGGACGGCCGCGACGTGATGACCGAAAAGCCGATGACGGTCGATCTCGGCAAGCTCAAGGAAATCCTTGACGCCCAGGCCGAAAGCGGCCGCAAGGTCACCGTCACCTTCAACTATCGCTACACGCCGGCACGCACCCAGCTCAAGGACCTCTTGATGTCGGGTGTCATCGGCGACATCACTGCGGTCGATTTCACCTGGTATCTCGACCGCGTCCACGGCGCCGACTATTTCCGCCGCTGGCATCGCTACAAGGAGAAGTCCGGCGGCCTGTTGGTGCATAAATCCACCCACCATTTCGACCTCATGAACTGGTGGGTCGCCTCGACCCCCAAGACCGTCAGCGCCACCGGCAAGCGCCAGTTCTATACGCCTGAAATGGCCAGGGAACTCGGCCTCGAGAACCACGGCGAGCGCTGCCACGATTGCCCGGTGTTCGACAGATGCGAATACCGCCTCGACCTCGCCAACGACCCGGCCCTGAGCGAGCTCTACCTCGAAGCCGAGGACGCCGACGGCTATCTGCGCGACAAGTGCGTCTTTGCCTCGGATATCACCATCGAAGACACCATGCAGGTGCAGGTGCGCTACGCCAACGACGTGATGCTCAACTATACGCTCTGCGCCTACTCGCCCTGGGAAGGGCTGGAGATCAAGTTCCACGGCACCAAGGGCGAATTGAGCCACAAGCATATCGAGGTGCACGGCGTCTTCGGCGGCGAGCGCGACAAGGCGCACGAGGACAATATGACCACGACCCTGCACCTCCACGGCAAGTTGCCGGAGGACGTGCCGGTCTGGAAAGGCTCAGGCGACCATGGCGGCGCCGACCCGGTGATGCTCGGCTATCTCTTCGATCCGTCGAGCATGGAGCCCGACCGCTACAACCGCGCCTCCAGCCACAAGGAAGGCGCCTGGTCGATCCTCACCGGCATCGCCGCCAACCAGTCGATCGCGACGCGCGAAACTGTCGACGTGGACCGGATGCTGGTCGAGGCCGGAATAACGCTGATGCGCTAGACGCCAAGGTGAACAAATCCTTCGTACTTAATGTCGCCTTACAGTGGGTGACTCACTGCTAACCCTTTTCAAAACAACCTAAACTTAACCCCGTTTCTTAAGCGCGCCAGCAAGGGGGCGCCCGTAGATTGGCGTCATAAGGGAGCACGAAAACAAAAAGCTCTCGGGGTTAACAGTGAGGCAGAAAATGGTTCGTGGTGTGGGGATCGAAGGATCGTCCGTCATCATGCTGTTCGGGGCGAGGGGCGCGGCGCCGGCCGCGGCCACATCCCTGACGGTGCGCCCGTTCGGCGCGGCAAACGACAATGGTCCCAAGGAACCGGTCAAGACCGTCACCGTGCGCCGCACGCTCGAAAAGAGCGGCGTTGCCATCAAGGTGAAGGTCCCGGTCGACGAATTCATCGGCGTCGCCGTCTCGACACGCATCTCGGAAGAGGGCGTGCTCTCGAGCACCATCGAACTGGTGCATGGCGACCCCGACCTCAACTATCGCGTGTTCGAAGAAATCGGCAACGCCAACGTCGTCGCCGAGTGGCAGAACTGGGGCAAGAAGCTCCGCCTGCCGCTCTACATCAAGGCCGGCGACGGCAATCTCCTTCCCTATTCGCAGCAGGTCGACGGCGTCGCACTGGGGGTCTCATCCTCGCGCCGCAAGCTTGCCGCCGAGGCCGGCCGCCGGCCGCGCTTTCTCAATCGCCGCAAGCCCGGCGACCAGAGCAACTGACCTCCGGCAGCCCGGAGGCATGCAAGCTCCGGGCGCCTGAATCGACCTCCTCCATGCCCTCCAAAGGCGAACTGGCGGCCGGCTCCGACAGGAGCCGGCCCTTTGCATTTTTCTTTGCAACCAATCCCCGACATGCCCGTTACCAGAATGCCCGCGACCGAGGATGCACACACTCGGTCCCCGGCCCCAATGCATGGTTTCCCCCGACCATGCATTCATAGCGACCTCCAAGCGCTGTCTCGCGAAGCCGATCCGTTCCCCCCGGATCGGTTTCGCACTCTTGGGGTGATCTGGCGCACAGCTCCTGTTCAGAATCGGCTCGGTAGAACGGCGCAGCACGTGGGGAACCCATCATGACGCGCCCGACAGCCATCGCCCTTTCCGCTTTCCTTGCCGCCACCGTGCCGGCTGCGGCGGAAATGCGTCAGCTTATCGACCCGGTCGCAGGTCACCCCGGCAGGACCTGGTATGATCTCACCAAGATCATCGTTCCGGACCTGACGGCCGAGGGTGCAGGCAGCGAGGCCGTCGCGTTGCGCTATGTCGAGGATCTGGGCGATTCCGACGAGGACCCGAGGCCGGAAGGGCCGTTCATCATCCGCAGCGTGGATGCGTCGACCCTCGAGGCTGAAGGCCGGCGACTGACGGTCCTCAGCGCCGATCTCGGCCCCGCCGACGGCTGGGCCGCAAAGGTCGAGGCGCTGGCCGTCTTCGACGAGGGCCTGAACCTGCTCGATGCGATCAATGTCGGCCAGGATAGCTTCAATGGCATTCGCGGCAACCCAATCCGCATCTCCGCCAGGGATCAGGCGCTGCTCACTTATTCGGAGCACTTCAACTCCAACCAGACCTACGGCAGCTACGCGCTGCTGATGATCAGGGATGGCCAGTGGCAAACGATCGACACGATCTCGACCCTTTCCGATCGGTGGTGCGGTCACGAGCGGACCCAGTCACTCAATGCCGCCAGCTCCGAGTCCGGCCCCGGCTACTGGCCGATCACCGTGACCGTCACCGACACCCAGCACTCCAGCGAAGCCGACGACGAATGCGGGGGGGAGGCCAACGGGCCCGAGTTCGACAAGACCTATGCCGTGACCTACACCTGGAGCGCCTCGATGGGCCTCTATGTGGCCAGCGACCACGGCTTCGCCGCGCTCGATGAGGAGAACGGCGACCGCTACTAGTGCTGGTGCGCGAGGTTTTCGTGCGGGTCGGGCCGGCCCTTGAGGTCGGGCAGCGCTTCGCCGGTCTCGAGGCTCTTGATGATCGGGCAATGCGGACGATGATCGCCGTCGCAGGCTTCGGCGAGATGCGTGAGCGTATCCCGCATCTCCTGCAACAGGCCGATGCGCTTTTCGAGTTCGGCGACATGGCCCAAAGTGAGCGCCTTGACGTCGGCGCTTGACCGCTCCTGGTCGCTCCAGAGCCGCAACAGGTCGCGGATCTCGTCCATCGAAAAGCCGAGGTCCCGCGCACGGCGGATGAAGCCGAGCCTATGCACGTCGTGGCGAGAATAGTCGCGATAGTTGCTGTCCCGCCGGTCGGCGGCCGGGATGAGGCCGATCGACTCGTAATGCCGGATCATCTTGGTCGAAACGCCCGAGGCGCGGGCCGCGGCACCGATCTGCATGGGAGGTCCTCTCACTAAGACCTTCCTATGATGGGAACGTCAGTGTGGAATTGCAAGCCACAGCCGCAGGGCCTCGGCGAGCATCACCAGCGTGAAGGACACGCCGACCCAGTGGTTGGCGTAGAACTTGGCCCGGGCATCCTGCTGATCCCCCGGCCGCAGCGTCAGAACCTGCCAGGTCAGGACAGCGACCGGAGCGAGCATCAGCAATACAAGGAGCGGCCCCCCGCCGGCCGTCACAGCGGCGGCGAGCCAGAAGATCACGGCTCCGACATAGAACACGCCGATCATCTGGCGGCCTCGGTCGCCGAACAGCCTCGCGGTGGATTTGACGCCGATCAGCGCGTCGTCCTCGATGTCCTGCATGGCGTAGAACGTGTCATACCCGATGGTCCACAGGATGCCCCCTGCGTAGAGCAGCAGGGGAGGCAAAGCGAGGGACCCGGTCTGCGAGGTCCAGCCGAGCAGGGCGCCCCAGTTGAAGGCCAAGCCCAGGAAGAACTGCGGCCACCAGGTCACCCGCTTCATGAAGGGGTAAATTGCCACCAGCGCCAGCGAGGCGACGCCGAGCCCAATCGTAAGCCAGTTGAATTGCACGAGGATCAGTGCGCCGAGCAGCGACTGGACCACCAGAAACAGCCACGCCTGCTTGCGCGTCACCTGGCCGGAGGGAATCGGCCGCGACCGGGTGCGCTCGACCTTCATGTCGATATCGGTGTCGACAATGTCGTTGAACGTGCAACCGGCGCCGCGCATGAGGACTGAACCGACGAGGAAGAGAAACACCGCCCACAGGTCAAATCCGCGCGACGGGTCGGACAAGGTCGCCAGGGTAAGGCCGAACGCGCAGGGCCAGAACAGCAGCAGCAGCGGAATGGGCCGGTCCCAGCGGGCGAGGCGAGCGTAAGGCTTCAGCCACTCGGGGAAGAAGCGGTCCACCCAGTTGCCGCTCTGCGCATCGGCAACAACTCCGGGCGTCTGGGGGCTTTGCATGGGTCGCATCCTATGCGGTAATGGCTCGCTTATCGTTCCCCAAGGTGTCCGAAGCAAGATGCCCCGCACCTACAAGTCCTTCCCGCGGCTCTACGTCGCGGCCGACCTGCGTCCGGGTGCGAGCCTCACCCTCCCGCACGACCAGACGACCTATCTGCTCTCGGTCCTCCGCATGAAGGTCGGCGACTCGGTGATCCTCTTCAATGGCCGCGACGGCGCCTGGCTCGCCAAGATCGCCGATCCGCATCGCAAGGGTGTGACGGTTGAGCTCGCCGTGCAGACGGCGCACCAGACGCCACCCTCCGATCTCTGGTTCGGCTTCGCGCCGCTAAAGACCGGCCGGCTCGACTATGTCGTGCAGAAGGCAACCGAAATGGGGGCAGGCACCATCCAGCCCGTCATCACCCGCTACACCCAGGTCAGCCGGCTCAAGACCGACAGGCTCGCCGCCAACATCATCGAGGCGGCCGAACAGTGCGAAGTTCTGAGCCTCCCCAAACTGGCTGACGAGGTGGAGCTTTCCAGCCTCATCGCCCACTGGCAGCACGACCATGGCCTGCGCCGCCTGATCCTCTGTGACGAAGCGGCGCCATCGAGCTCACCGTCGGAGCAACTGGCCGGCCTGGAAGGCCTCCCGGTCGGGCTGCTCATCGGCCCGGAAGGCGGCTTTTCCGATGACGAGCGCGACCTTCTCCTCGCCCAAAGCTTCGTGGTGCCGATCAGCCTCGGCCCCCGCATCCTCCGCGCCGACACCGCCGCCGTGGCCGCACTGGCGGTCGTCCAGGCAATCATCGGCGATTGGCGATAATGCCATTGCTTTCGGTCGGCGGCTGGCTATTGTCCGGCCGGACCGGCACCCGGT
>DATCRS010000497.1:0-8394 GCA_036568845.1 Devosia sp.
GGTGCGGGTGCCGTTGATCGAGGAGGTGATGAGGATCGACCCGCCGTGCTCCTTCATCAGCGGGACCGCGAGGTGGAGGGTAAGGAAGGTGCCGCCGAGATTGATCGACATGGTCTGGTTCCAGTCCTCGTAGGAGAGCTCGTCGAGCGGCGCCCAGGTGCCGTTGACGCCGGCATTGGCGAAAACGAAGTCGAGCCGGCCGAACTCGGAGGCGATCGTCGCAAAGGCGCGCCGCATGTCTGCCTCGCCGCTGGTGTCGGCAACCAGGACGAGCGGCTTGCGACCTATGTCGAGAATCTCCGCCGCGACGTCTTCGAGCTCTTCCCGCGTCCGGCTCAGCAGCCCGACATCTGCGCCGGCTCGCGCGAGCCGCAGCGCGGCGGCCCTGCCGATGCCTGAGCCGGCGCCCGTCACCAGCGCCAGTCGTCCCTGCATTTCCATGCTGATCTCCTCATCGATGGCATGAGGCAACGTGACGCGGCGCAACGCAGTTCCGGCCTTTAGCAAACAGCAAGACCTCCGAAGTAAAAGTGCGACTCGGACGCAGGAGTTTTGGGTGCAGATCGACAGTTTCACTGTCATGGTCGTCGCTTGCACGGCCATCGTGCTGTTTGGAGTGGCCTTCTGCTACTTCTGGTGGCAGGACCGCCGTTCGAGCTGGCTCGCCTGGTGGATCGGACCGTTCCTCTTGGGCGGTGCGGGCATTGCGCTGTTCATCCCGCGCGGCCATATCGACGACTGGATCAGCATCGGCCTTGCCAACGCCCTGCTGGTGGTCGCCTTCGGTCTGGTGTGGCAGGGCGCACGCGTCTTTGCGCGGCGTCGCCCGTCGGTGCTGATCGTGCTGCTGCCGGCGCTAATCTGGTGCGTACTTTGCACCATACCGGGCTACATGGAGAGCACGACGCTGCGGATCATCGCCGCCTCCGCAACTGTCGCGACACTGTCGCTGTTGACTGCCCGCGAGCTCTGGACCGACCGATCCGAGCGATTGCCCTCCAAGGGTGCGGCCATCGCCGTGCTCACCTCGTTTGCCGTATTCATCGCGTTGCGCATCCCCTTCACCGGCTACCTGCCGTTTCCGGTGGGAGCGGCGCCGATGAGCTCGAGCTGGTTGGGGATCTTCAACCTCGTCGTGCTGGCCCATGTCGCGGCTTTCACCCTGCTGATGGTATCGTTGACCAAGGAGCGGCGCGAAGCCGAGCAGCGGACCTTCGCCATGCTCGACCCGCTGACCGGCCTGATGAATCGCCGCGCCTTCATGGCGGCGGCGGAGCGGGCGTCGCGCCGCGCCAGCTATGCCCGGCAGGCGACGTCGCTGCTGGTGCTCGACCTCGACAGTTTCAAGCAGGTCAACGACCGCTTCGGCCACGATGTCGGCGACAAGGTGCTGGTCGCCTTTGCGCGCCTGGCCGAGAACGTCACCCGCTCGAGCGACCAGCTCTACCGGATGGGCGGCGAGGAGTTCTGCTTCATCCTGCCGGACACCGGGCTGGACGATGCGATCCGTATTGCCGAGCGGGTACGCCAGGCATTTGCCCTCTGCACCGTCGACGCGAGGGGGCATGCGGTGAACGCGACGGTCAGCATCGGCGTCGCCTCGACCGAGTTTGCCGGTTTCGACCTGCAGCTGCTCCTGGAAGCAGCGGACGCGGCCGTCTACGAGGCCAAGGGGCGGGGCCGGGACCAGGTGGTTGTCGCCGACGCCACGGCCCTGCGCCGACCGGTGGCGGGGATGAGGCGCGACGTGGCGTGAGGGGAAGCGCTGGAGCGCCGCGTTCTGACGTTGGCATCCCGGCGCCCCTCTCTTGCGATTTCCAAGGGCTTGGTCCTCGCGGAAGAACTCGGCCTAAAGCCAGGAAATCGCTTTCTCCCCCCGCAAGGGGGGAGAGGTTCCGAAAGATCGTACCACGGCGTCCTCTCTCCGCCTGCGGGAGAGAAAGCGAGGCCATGGACTTAGCGTTTGCTAAGTCCCTAGCCGAGCAAGAGAGGGGCGCGGGATGGCGAAGTGGACACGGGGCTTGCTCATCGAAGTGAGGAAATTCACCGCCGCTGCGGCAGGCTCACCTGGACGGCGCGGGTGCCGCCGGGGGCGAAGACGTCGAGGTCGATGTCGACGCGCGGCAGCACCATGCGGCGGGTGCGGGCCGAGAGGGCGAGCACGGCGCCCAGGAGCTCTGACACGCCGCGGCGCTTCGGCATGAAGCTCGCGGCGATGGCGTTGACGGCCTGCTGCCGCTGACGCGCATCAACCGCTAAGAGATCGGACTGCCCGGCGAACCGGGCAAGCTCCTTGAGACTGGACGTATCGCTCATTTGGGCTACTCCAAACACAGGCCACAAACGCGCTTCCCCGAAGCGGCTGCCGTTCAGCTTTGCATCGCCAGGCAGCTCATTTTCACTTTCTTGAGTTCCGAACACATCGCCTTGGCATCGTCGCGGCCAGCAAAGCCGGCGAAGCGGGCGCGGAAGAAAACCTGTCCGTTCTTTTCGAACTTCTCGACATAGGACTTCATGTTGCCCAGCGCCGAGACGCCGGAGGCGGCGTCGCTGAGGAGCGAACTGGCCCCAGCCTCGGTCGGTGCGGCGCCGATCTGGACGATCCAGGCACTCGCGGCGGGCGCGGTGGCAATCGGCGCGGGCATCGGCTGTTCGGTGATGGCCGCGACTTCGGTGATGTCGCCCTCGCCGATGGCGCCCGAGGTCATGAGGTCGATGGGTTCACCCGCATCGCCGATGCCGACCGGCGGCAGGAGCGGCGCGGACGGCGCCGTCTGGCCGAGCGGGGCCGGCTCGGCGCCGAGCTGCAGCGTGTCGCTGATCCACGCCCCGATGACATCGAGCGGCCGGTCGCGCGGGGTGGGGGCGACGCTGCTGATGGCGGCAGTCGCCGGGGTTGGGACGCGCGTCGTGAGATCGGCGGGACGGGATACCGGCGCGACGCTGGCATTCGCCACCATCGTGGCTTCGACATGGGTCACAGGAGCCGAGGCGGCCATCACCTGCTGGTCGAGGCGCCAGGCGGGATAGGGCAGCGGCGTCACCGGCACGGGATCGGTGCTGGCGACCTGTACGGTGGCGCCCTTGCGGCCCGGAACCGGGATCATGGCAACGTCGAGATAGCCGCCCGAACGGCCCTTGGTGCCGTACTTCTTCACAAGTTCGCGCACCTTGGCGTCGCGGCTGCCGCTCTTGTCGAAGCCGAAAGCAGCGACGACGATGTGGTGGCCGTCCATGCGGGCCGCGGTGAGGAGATTGAACCCCGAGGCATTGGTGTAGCCGGTCTTGATGCCGTCGACGCCACGCTCGCCCAGGAGGCGGTTGTGGTTTCCATAGGTGCGCTTGCCGTAAGAGAAGCTCTTGGTCTGGAAGAACTCGTAGTACTGCGGGAAGTGCTGGTAGATGGCGATGCCCAGGATCGCCTGGTCGCGCACCGTGGTGATCTGCCGCGAGTCGGGCAGGCCCGAGGCGTTGCGATAGGTGGTGCGGCTCATACCGAGGGCACGGGCGGTGGCCGTCATGCGTTCGGCGAACTTGGCCTCGCTGCCCGAGATGTGCTCGGCGATGACGCGAGCCATGTCGTTGGCGCTGAGCGTCACCAGCGCCTTGATGGCATTCTCGACGGTGATCTTGGAGCCGGCCTTGAGCCCGAGCTTGGTCGGAACGGCCTTGGCGGCATAGGCGCTGACGGTCATCTTGTCCGAGAGCTTGATGTTGCCGGCGTTGAGCTCCTGGAAGAGCACGTAGAGGGTCATCACCTTGGTGACGGAGGCCGGATAGCGCGCGGCGTCGGCGGCGCTCTCGTAGAGCACCTTGCCCGACTTGGCATCGATCACGATGCCGGCATATTTGCGGGGAACGGACTCGGCATGGGCCGGAAGTGCCACGGCCAAAGCGAGGAAAACGGCGAAAAATATGCGCGCCAGGGAGATGCGCGAAAGTCGAAAAACCAGCTGGGAAAGCACCCCAAACTCCACACTGAACCGGGTCGGCACACGCCCCGTACGCAACGCTTACAAGGGTGTGGCGCAGGGGTTCCCCAACGACCCACGACCTCACCCATGCCGAAAGCTAGAGGAGCCCCGTTACCATTCCGTAAAATGCGATCTATTTCCGACGCTTGGGTGAACGAGGGGGAAACCTGCCCATCTGGGTAGAAGTTTGAAGCGCAATGCCACTTAACAGTGGCGGGGTTTTGCCTACATAATGGCCTCACCATGTTGCTTCGTTTCGCAGACATCGAGAGCAAAGCCATGAGCGCCGCCGCGGCGGCGAAAACCGATCCCACGCAGCCGGCCAGGGGGCAGTCGCGCCTCGGTCCGGGTGAGGGCGGCAGGGATCGGGACGGGTCGAAGGGCGAAACCGGGACGATCACCAAAACCCGGCCCAAGACCAAAAAGCCGAACCTCTATCGGGTTCTGCTGCTGAACGACGATTACACCCCGATGGAGTTCGTCGTTCTCATCCTGCAGGACGTCTTCAACAAGACCCGCGAAGACGCCATGCGCATCATGCTGCACGTCCACAATCAGGGGGTAGGGGAGTGCGGCGTCTATCCATTCGAGGTGGCCGAAACCAAGGTCACGCGCGTGATGGACACGGCACGCAAGAACCAGCACCCGCTGCAATGCGTGATGGAAAAACAATAGGATAGTCTCATGCCCTCATTTTCCCGCGGACTCGAGAAGGCCCTCCATCAGGCCATGAACCTCGCGCGTGAACGCGCGCACGAGTTCGCTACGCTCGAGCATCTTCTCCTGGCGCTGACCGACGACCGCGACACCATCGCCGTGCTCAATGGCTGCGATGTCGACGTCGAGGCGCTGAAGGGCGATCTCGAGGATTTCATCAACGAAGAACTCGACAGCCTCGTCGTGCCCAACGGGCAGGATGCGCGTCCGACCGCGGCGTTCCAGCGCGTCATTCAGCGCGCCGTGATCCACGTCCAGTCGTCGGGTAAAGAAGAAGTGACCGGTGCCAATGTGCTGGTCGCGATCTTTGCCGAGCGCGAGAGCCACGCCGCCTATTTCCTCGAGCAGCAGGACATGAGCCGGCTCGACGCGGTCAACTTCATCTCGCACGGCATCACCAAGTCGGGCCCGAACGAGTCCCGCCCGGTGCGCGGGGCGGAGAACCCGAACCCGAACGGGGAGACCGAGGGCGGCGAGCGGCAGGGCGGACAGAGCTCGGCTTTGGCCGACTTCTGCGTCAACCTCAACGAGAAGGCCCGCAACGGCAAGATCGACCCGCTGATCGGGCGCGACGCCGAGCTGCGCCGCACCATTCAGGTGCTGTGCCGGCGGTCAAAGAACAACCCGATCTATGTGGGCGACGCCGGTGTCGGCAAGACCGCCATCGCCGAGGGCCTGGCGCGAAAAATCGTCGAGGGCGACGTGCCCGAAGTGCTGCGCGACGCCGTGATCTACGCGCTCGACATGGGCTCGCTGCTCGCCGGCACGCGCTATCGCGGCGACTTCGAGGAGCGGCTCAAGGCGGTGATGAAAGAGCTCGAGAAGCACCCCGACGCCATCCTTTTCATCGACGAGATCCATACGGTGATCGGCGCCGGTGCGACTTCGGGCGGCGCGCTCGATGCCAGCAACCTCTTGAAGCCGGCTTTGGCATCGGGTGGCATCCGCTGCATCGGCTCGACCACCTACAAGGAGTATCGGCAGTTCTTCGAGAAGGATCGGGCGCTCGTGCGCCGCTTCCAGAAGATCGACGTGGCGGAGCCGACCATCCCGGATGCGATCGAGATCGTGAAGGGCCTGCGGCCCTACTTCGAGGATTACCACAAGCTCAAATACACCGACGATGCCCTGAAGGCCGCGGTGGAGCTTTCGGCGCGCTACATCAACGACCGCAAGCTGCCCGACAAGGCGATCGACGTCATCGACGAGACTGGCGCCAGCCAGATGCTGGTGACGCCGGACCAGCGCAAGCAGGTGATCGAGGTGACGGACATCGAAGCGACCGTCGCCACCATGGCCCGCATCCCGCCCAAGTCGGTGTCGAAGTCGGATTCCGAGCTCTTGGCCAATCTCGAACGCGACCTCAAGACGGTGGTGTTCGGCCAGGACCAGGCGATCACGGCACTGTCGTCGGCGATCAAGCTGGCCCGTGCCGGCCTGCGCGAACCGGAAAAGCCGATCGGCTCTTACCTCTTCACCGGCCCGACCGGCGTGGGCAAGACCGAGGTGGCCAAGCAGCTCGCTGATACGCTGGGCGTGGAGCTCCTGCGGTTCGACATGTCGGAGTACATGGAGCGCCACACCGTTTCGCGGCTGATCGGCGCCCCTCCGGGCTATGTCGGCTTCGACCAGGGTGGTCTCCTGACCGATGGCGTGGACCAGCATCCGCATTGTGTGGTGCTGCTCGACGAGATCGAGAAGGCGCATCCGGACCTGTTCAACATCCTGTTGCAGGTGATGGACCACGGCAAGCTGACGGACCACAACGGCAAGTCGGTCGACTTCCGCAACGTGATCCTGATCATGACGTCCAACGTCGGCGCCATGGAGCTGCAGAAGTCGCCGATCGGCTTTGGGCGCAAGCGCGAAGCCGGCGACGACGAGGAAGCGATCAACCGGATGTTCACGCCGGAGTTCCGCAACCGGCTCGACGCCATCATCTCGTTCGAGCCGCTGCCGCCGGCAGTGGTCCGCCGGGTGGTCGAGAAGTTCGTGCTGCAGCTCGAGGGCCAGCTGGCCGAGCGTGGCGTGACCATCGAGCTGACCCCGGAAGCAGCCGAATGGCTGGCTGTGCGCGGCTACGACGAGCGCATGGGTGCGCGTCCGCTGGGCCGGGTGATTCAGGAGCACGTCAAGAAGCCGCTGGCCGACCAGGTGCTGTTCGGCGAGCTGCAGAACGGCGGCTCGGTGACGGTTGCGGTCGTCGGCGTCGGCCCCGATGCCAAGCTCGAGCTGGTCGCCGTGCCGCCACGCCCGGCGCGTCCCAAGGCAATTGCCGGCCCCAAGAAGAAGGCCAAGGCAGCCGAGGACAAGGACAAAGCAGCCGAGGAAAAGAGCTGATCTGAAGGAGGCCGGGACAAGTTCCCGGCCTTCTTGTTTCAGGCCGGCTGCAGCGCGGGCGGCGACAACGCTTCTGCCTCGCGGGAGGCGTCGGCGATGCTCTCGCGATATTCCACCAGTGGGGGGCGGACGCCGTGCTTGAGCAGCGTCTGCCGCACCACCGGCGAAGCCCCGGTGATGAAGACTGGCGCGTGGTGACGCTGCGCCTTCTGCGCCACGCCGGCGATGGTGTTGGCGGCGGTGGAGTCGAGGAACGGAACGGCGCTGAAGTCGATGACCAGCGCCTTGCCGTGCGCCACCGTGCCGTCCAGCACCGCGCCGATGGCTTGCGCCGCGCCGAAAAAGAAGGCGCCGGTGATGCGGTAGACCAAGAGGTTGGGATTGGTGGCCGCCTCGGAGTCATAGGGGACGCGGCCGCCATTGCTGTCGTCGGGACGATCCGGCGCCGCCAGCGGCTTGTGCGCCTCGATGCCGGTGACTTGCGACATGCGGCCGATAAAGAGCAGTGCGCCGAGCGAGAAGCCCACGAGGATGCCCTCGGTCAGATCGCGGAAGACGGTGAGAAGGAACGTCGCCAGCAGCACCAGCGCGTCGCCCTTGCCCGAGCGGAGCAGCACCGCGAACTGGTGCCGTTCGGCCATGTTCCACGCGACGACGGCGAGCACGCCGGCCAGAGCCGCCAGCGGGATGTAGGCCGCGAGCGGCGCGGCGACGAGCATGAAGACCAGGAGGAAGACCGAGTGCAGCATGCCGGAGACGGGGCCGCGGGCGCCGGCGCGGACATTGGTGGCGGTGCGGGCGATGGTGCCGGTTACGCAGATGCCGCCGAACAGCGCCGCGCCGATATTGGCGATGCCCTGCGCGACGAGCTCGCTATTGGACCGGTGCCGGCGCCCGGTCATGCCGTCGGCGACCACGGCGGAGAGCAGGGACTCGATGGCACCAAGCAAGGCGAAGGCGATGCCGTTGGGCAGCACTGCCATGAATTTTTCGGGCGTGAACACGGGCAGCGAAGGCAGCGGCAGGCCGCTGGGAATGCCGCCGAAACGTGAGCCGATGGTTTCGACCGGCAGATTGAAGAGAGCGGTGGCCGCCGCCGCGATGACCACCGCAATCAGCATTCCCGGCCAGGTGGGCCGGTATTTGCGGAGCAGCGCGATGATGAGGATGCTGACCACCGCCAACCCGACGGCCGCCGGGTTGATCGTATCGATGGCCGACCACAACACCGGGATCTTCTCCAGCAGGTCGCCGGGCTCGCGCTCGTGGAGGGTCAGGCCGAGCAGGTCCTTGATCTGGCTCGAAAAGATGATGACCGCGATGCCGGCGGTGAAGCCCACCGTCACCGGGAAGGGGATGAACT
>DATCRS010000498.1:0-2812 GCA_036568845.1 Devosia sp.
CCATGCTGGACACGGGGGGCTAAATGTGGTCTACCGCCGCGCCGATGGAAATATAGGCTGGATTGATCCCGCCTTGCGCGCCAACTAGGGCACCACAAAGCGCCGATTTTACTCAAGATACCGATAGGGTCCCTTAATGGAGCTTGCCGACATCCTCTCCGAGGAGTCCGTTGTTGTTTGCACGGGATTGAAGACCAAGCGCGAAGTGCTTGAAAAACTTGCCGAATACGCTGCCAAGGCGACTGGACAGGATGCCCGGGCGGTGTTCGAAGCCGTGTACGACCGCGAGGCGCTGGGTTCCACCGGTCTGGGCAACGGCATCGCCATTCCGCATGGCAAGTTCGCCGGCATTGCCGGGGTCACCGCCGTGTTCGCGCGCCTTGCCGAGCCCATCGACTTCGATTCCGTCGACGATCAGCCGGTGGACCTCTTGATGCTGCTGCTCGCCCCCATGGGCGCAGGTGCCGATCACCTGAAAGCCCTTGCCCGCGTCGCCCGCATCCTCCGTACCGAGTCCGTCGTCGACGCCATCCGGAGCGCCCCCGACGCGGCGCACATCTACGAGATCCTGACCCAGCCGCTGACGAGCACGCAGGCGGCGTAGGGGTTCTATGACGGCATAGAAATGCGAAAGCCCGGTGGATGCCGGGCTTTTCGTTTCAGGATGCTTCTGTGGTTCTCCCTCCCCCTTGTGGGGAGGGTAGCGCAGCTTAGGTCCGGAGGACCTTAGCGAAGCTGGGTGGGGGTAACTCCACGCGCCGGTGCGAGTCTGTACCCCCACCCTAGCGCCGCTACGGCGCTGACGCGCTAGGCCTTGTGCAGTCGGGACGAGGTGCGAGCCGCTACGCGAGCAGCCGCCCAATTAGTGTAGCGCCACAATTCCGTAATTCTTGTCGCTGAGCCACTCGGTCACCGCTTCTTGCGTATCGGCGACCATCAGCGGCGAGCCGTCGGCGGAAACGACGAGGTGAAAATCCTCGTCGACGTCGAACTGCGGCTCGTTCATGAGCTCGGCGAGCTGCTCGCCTCGGATCGGCTTGATGTAGACCACCGCATTACCGCCCAGAGCCATGAACTGGGCCGGGGTGAGGTGCCGCAGGGGATTGTCGTTGAGGTGTGCTTCACGCGTTTGCATTCTTGTTCCCCTTTCTAGGCAGAACGGATTTCGATACGCCGGGCCAACCTTTTGGCCTTGGGCCGCACGACGGCGATGGTCAGCATGCCGTGCTTGAGCGTCGCTTCTCCGATCTCCACGCCATCAGCGAGCAGGAAGCTGCGCTGGAACTGGCGCGCCGCGATGCCGCGGTGCAGGAACTCGCGCTGGACTTCGTCCTTCTGACGCCCGCGCACGAGCAACTGGTTGTCCTCCGCGATGATCTCGAGCTCGCTTTCCTTGAACCCGGCCACCGCGATCGAGATCACGAACTGTTCGGTGCCGTCGGCATCGATGGTCCGCTCGATATTGTAGGGCGGATAGCCGTCCGCTGCCTTTGCGAGCCGGTCGACCCGTTCCTCAAGGGCTTCAAAACCCAGTAGAAACGGCGCCGAGAACATGGAGACGCGAGACATATCTTGCCGTCCTATCGAAGCAACGCCGGAAGTCGGCCCGAGTTTCAGTGGCACCGCCTTCCATGACGAGATATGGGACGATGACCCTTGTGCTTCAAGGGCTTTGCGTGTCCTGGAAGGCTTTCCCAATGGTTAAGACCATCGCCGTCGTCACCCCCGCCTTCAGGGCCGAAGGTCTGATCGGCGAGGCGGTGCGCAGCGTGCTGGCCCAGACCAACCCGGACTGGGAGCACTGGATCGTTTCCGACGACCTCGTCGATTACGAGAAGCTGCTGGCCGATGTCGACCTGCGCGACCCGCGCCAGCGCTTCCTCTCCACCGGCAAGCTCGGCGGCGGTTCGACCAGCGCCCGCAACCAGGTGTTCGACGCGCTGACGGCCCCCTATGCCGCCATCCTCGATGCCGACGACCGGCTGAAGCCCCGAAAACTCGAGCTGGCGCTGGCGGCACTCGAGCAGAACCCCATCGTTTCGACCGCACTCGACGTCCTAGACGACGGCTACCGGCACCTCCGCTATGTCGGCGACGGTCCTGACCGGGCGGTGAGGTCGCGCGACTACAAGTTCACCAGCATTTCGATGGATTCGATGATCGTCTGGGATCGTCGCGTCTGCGATGCCCGCTATGACCCGGACCTTCGGAACATGACCGATCTCGACTTCCTGATGCGCCTCTGGCGCACCGCCCCGGGCACCTTCCACCTCGGCACTCCGCTCCACGACTATGTGAAGGTCCCCGTCTCGATGAGCAACGGCCCCGGCGTCACCGAACGCATGATCGCCGCCAAGACCACGCTGCTGGACCGGCTGCGCGCCGGCTTCTACCCCATGCAGGACCCCGAGGGAGCCGAGGGAATCGCCCGGTTCCTGGAGATTTCCCTGCAGGCGGAGCGGGAGTATACCGGCGAAGGCCTGTTCGAGGACCACCTGGAGCCGCGGCTGCGTGGATAGCGGGGTTCGTGCTGGTCCCCGATCCTACCTTAACCACCGTCATCCTCGGGCTTGACCCGAGGACCCATGTCTCAACGGCGCTGAGGCCGGCGGCTTTGTGTCGAGGAAGATGGATCCTCGGGTCAAGCCCGAGGATGACGACCGGCGGGTGTGGCCGTCGTTCGGCACTGACCCAAGTTCGACGCCATCCCGACTGCTAAGCCAGGTGGTTCTCCACATCCGCTGCCATCGGGATCGCCGGCTGTGCCCCCGGCTTCAAACACGCGAGGCTCGCCGCAACGGCCGCCCGCCGC
>DATCRS010000499.1:0-12695 GCA_036568845.1 Devosia sp.
GGCCGACTCGACCCCGTCCTCACCGACTCGCGGCTCAGCGCCGGCGATCGCCGCGCGCACGAAGCGCATCATCCTGCTCTCAGCCCGCGGCATGGGATGTACCCTCCCGCCACGCCATAACAGCGATCTCGATCGTCTCGACTTCGCCCTCGAAGGGACTCTTCTCCTCCCGCCGATCCTCGATTCTGGCGCAGGCATAGGAGACGGTGGTGCGATCCCGTCCAAACAGCCCCGCCACTTCGAGATAGCTACGGCCCAGCAGCGTGTGGACGAGATACATGGCGAGCTGCCGGGCGGCGGCGACCTCGTTACCGCAGCGCCGCTGGCTCAACATCTCGCTACGGCTCACGCCGCGCGCCCGGCCGACGAGCTCGAGCACCCGGATCGCTGCCTCGTCCCGCGCCACTTGCCTCGCCATCTCGCGGGTGAGCCGCCCACCCCGCCGCCTCAATCTTCCCTGCCGCATCGCGCAACTCCCTCATAGGACTATATTCCTATGGTGCGCTCAGCGCAAAGCCGCGGGGATAAGTCAGAAACGCCGCGTCATCTCAATAGCTTACGAGCACTTCGCGTTCGGACCGAATCACGGGTCTTTCGCGCCCGTCCCCCGTGAGGGGAGGGAGGCGAACTGGCGACATCCCGACGATCCACGAGCCACGAGGGTACCGCGAGAGTGAACCGGCCGCAGGTCGCAGCGGCCAAAAACAAAATCGGCCGCCGATAGGCGACCGATCCAAGCACACCGTTGGGAAGGTTGTCAGGCGGCCTTGCGGCCCAGGCCATTGTCCTTGGCGAGGCGCGAGCGCGTCGCTGAGTAGTTGGGGGCGACCATCGGGTAGTCGGCCGGCAGGCCCCACTTTTCGCGATATTCTTCAGGCGACAGGTTGTAGTGGGTGCGCAGGTGCCGCTTCAAGGATTTGAACTTCTTCCCGTCCTCGAGGCAGACGATGTAGTCGGGCGCGATCGACTTCTTGACCGGCACGGCGGGCTTCAGCTCTTCCACCGGTTCGGCCACGGCGGCTGTGCCCAGCCCCCGCAGTGCGGCATGCACGTCGGCAATCAGCTTGGGCAGATCGGCAACGCTCAAAGCATTGTGGGAAACATAGGCGCAGACAATATCAGCGCTGAGATCGATGAGATCGTTGTCATCGGCCTGGAGGGTGCCGGACATATCGTTCATTTCTGGTCCTTATTCTTCACCGTTGCAGGCGGGTCCGGAGGGGGACGCGCCCCTGACTCTTCAATTACGGCCATTTGCTTATGATTGCAACGCCCCATGAGCACTGCTTTAGTATGTCGCAGTGTCGCTGGCGGGGAAGACGGCAAATACTCAAGTCTACTGCTCAGGCTTTGCAGTATTTTGTGACAACGCGCGAATCTCCTTGGCCTTCAGGGCAGCGCGGGCCAGCAGGTGCGCCGAAACAGGCGTGGTCAACGCGAGAAATAATATTCCCAGGATGGCACGCAGCACGATCGCACTGTCGGCTGAGACCACGGCGATGGCGAGGAGTACTAGCCCTGCGCCGACCACCCCGGCCTTCGAGGCAGCGTGCATGCGCGTGAGGAGATCAGGCAGGCGCACGACGCCGACCGCGGCCAGCAGCGAGAACAGCGAACCGGCGAGGATCAGCGCCGCGGCCAGGTAGAGCTGCACGTCGCTCGTCATTGTTCCTGCCTCCTGGCATCGGCGCGTTTGAGGACATAGCGGGCGAGCGCTGTGGTCGAGAGGAACCCGACCAGTCCGAGCGCAATGGCGATATCGAGATAGAGGTAGAACCCGGTGAGGATCGCCACCAGCACCACCACCGCCAGCGCCAGTGTGGTGACGAGGTCGAGCGCCAGCACCCGGTCGGGCAGCGTCGGTCCGCGCACCAGGCGAAAAACGGTGAGCAGCAGGGCTGCGATCAGAAAGCCGAGCCCGATCCAGCAGGCCCAGAGCAGTGCCGCCGCGCCGGTCATTCGAAAGCCCTCGCCACCGCGGCCTCGAAGCCGTGCCGGATCTCGGCAATCAGCGCTTCCTGATCGGGCACCATCAAGGCGTGCACATAGAGCACCTTGCGATCCTCCGAAACATCGACGCTCAGCGTCCCCGGCGTCAGGGTGATGAGGTTGGCGAGCAGCGTGATCTCGGCATCGCGCGTCACTGTCAGAGGAAACTCGATGATCTCGGGCTTGAGCCGCGCCTTCATGTCCGGTCGCATCACCAGGATGGCGACACGAGTGGCGCTCAGCAGCAGTTCCTTGATGAAGAGCCAGACCAGCGCCGTGATTCGTACGAGGCGGGCAAGGTAGCCCCGTCCGCGCACATGGAAGCGGACAAACCAGAGGGCTACGCCGGCAATGGCCGCGCCAAACAGAAGGTTGGCCAGCGAAAACGAATCGGTGGCGGCGCACCAGCCCAGCGCCAGCACGAGAACGAGCAGCGCAATATTCATGGCCCTGCCTCCGGCAATCCCACCGCTTCAACGTAGCGCACCGGCTCGGGCAGGTCGCGCGCGGCGGTGAAGCCGAGCTCGAACAGCGGCTGCGGCCAGAGGCCCAGCACCACGACGATCAGCGTCAGCACGCTCACCGGCCACACCCCCAGCCAGGCCTCGCGGCTGGTGAGGGGTTTGAGGTTCGGATTCGGTGTCTCCGACATCGGCCCCTCGGGCCCTGACCGCAGGAAGATGTGCGACCAGAGCCGGGTGCCGGCGATCAGCGTCAGGAGCGCATTGCCGAGGAGGATAACCGTCAGCACCAGCGCAGCCCAGTCCACAGTACCCGCGACGAGCCCACTGGCATCGAGGCCGGCTTCGATCAGCAGCAGTTTCGGCCAGAAGCCCAGCAGCGGCGGCACGCCGGACACCGCGAGGATCAATGTGAAGAAGAGGATCGAGGGCCAGCTCACCGCCGCATAGAGCCCGCCCATCTTCCTGGTGTCGGTCTCGCCGGTCAGCTTTTCCACCAGCCCCGCCGTCAGGTAGAGCGCCGTCATCGTCAGCATGGCATGGAGAATGTAGGCCGCGCTGCCGGCGATCCCCTCACGGGTCGGCAGCGCCATGCCGGCAATGGTTGCGCCGATGCCGCCGATGACAAGAAAGCCAAGCGCACGGCGCAGGTTGGTCTCGGCAATGGCACCCATCGGTCCGAGCAGCAGCGTTGCGCCGGCGACCACCAGCAGCACCGGCTCCAGCACGTCGCGGCCGGCCGGCAGCACCACCACCAGCGTGCGCAGCATGGCGTAGACGCCCACCTTGGTGAGCAGGCCCGCGAGCAGCGCCGAGATCGCGGCAGGCGGCGTGTGATAGCTTGCCGGCAGCCAGGCGTTCACCGGGAACGCCGCCGCCTTCATGCCGAAAGCGAGCAGGAACAGTGCCGCCACCGAAGCCATCGCCGCCGGATTGACTGTCCCCGCGATGCCGATCAGGTCGGCCATGTTGAGCGTGCCGGTAAGGCCGTAGATCAGGCCGAGGCCGACCAGGAAGAAGGTTGTGGCGAGAAAGTTGAGGAAGCCGTATTTCACCGTGCCGTCGAGCTGCAGGTTGCGGCCGCCCAGCACCATCAGCCCGAAGCTCGCGATCAGCATCACCTCGAACCAGACATAGAGGTTGAAGAGGTCGCCGGTGAGAAAGCTGCCCGACACGCCGGCAAGCAGCAGCAGGGTCAGCGGATAGAGTCCATCACGCTTGGCGCGGTCGGGTGCATCCATCTGCAGGTAGACGAGCAGAATCAGCGTCACCACGGCCGCGGCGAACGCGAAGGTCGCTCCCATCAGGTCGGCGGTGAAGCTGATGCCGAATGGCGGCAACCACCTGCCCATCGTCATCGACACCGGCCCCTGCTCCAGCACCCGCAGCACAAGGGCCAGGTCGCAGGCGGCAACACTGCCGGCGACGGCGAGCGTCAGCACCAGGTGAAAGTCGCGCGCGAAGCGCAGCACCAGAAGCAGCGCCGCGCCGAACAGGCACAGCACCACCGGCAGCACGATCACCCAATCGCCCGGATAGGTCGCGAACTCGATCATTCAGTAGCTCAGCGGCGGGTTCGGCCCGCCCTCCGGCTCGGCGAGCCGCATGTGGTCGGTATTATCGGCCTCCAGCGACTGGTACGCCCGATAGGCGAGGACCAGGAGGAAGCTGAACATGGCAAAGCCGATGACGATGGCGGTGAGGATCAAGGCCTGCGGCAAGGGGTTGGCTGCGTCGACGGGTGCCGTTTCGCCATGAAGCACGATCGGCGGCACGGCTCGCGTCAGTCGCCCCGCGACAAAAATCAGGAGGTTCACCGCATTGCCCAAGAGGGACAACCCGAGCAGCATGCGGATGATGGCGCGCGAGAGCAGCAGGTAGATGGCGGCGGTGAAGAAGACGCCGCTCAGGGCGGCAATGGCATAGTCCATCAGTCCGCCTCCTCGTCCTCGAGTCCCAGCGCTACCGCCGAGATGGTGCCGAACACGGTGAGGTAGACGCCGATATCGAAGATCATCGGCGTCGAGACGTCGGCACCGAACACTTGTGTCCAGAGCCCGGTGAGGAAGGGCAATTCGAAGGGTAGCGAGAGCAGGCCAGCGAACGCCGCGAGGGCCACCCCGAAGCCGGCGAAGGACAGCGGATCGGCCCGTAGCGACTTGCGGGTCGCCGTCGCACCGGTGGCCATGCCGAGGATGGCAATGGCCGAAGCGGCGATGAGGCCGCCGATGAACCCGCCACCCGGCTCGTTGTGGCCGCGCAGCGTAATGAACACCGAAAAGACCAGCATCACTGCGACCAGCAGCGGTGCGATGGTGCGGAAGATGAGCGTGCTCACGTGTGCCTCCGCTTGGCGCCGCGGATCAAGGCAAGCACCGCGATGCCGGCCGTCATCACCACCGAAATCTCGCCCAGGGTATCGAGGCCGCGGAAGTCGACGAGGATCACGTTGACGACGTTATGCCCGTGCGCCATCGGCACGCTGTTGGCGTTGAAGAATTCCGAAAGGCGCGGGTCGAGCTGCCCACCAAGCACGGCAAAGAGCAGCGTCGTCAGCGCGATGCCACAGGCAAGGGCAACGCCACCGTCGCGCGCAAAATCCTCGAACGGGCGGGTATCCCCGGCATCGAGGTTCAGCCGCGACATCACCAGCGCGAGGATCACCACCGAGAGCACTTCGACCATGAACTGGGTGAAGCTGAGGTCCGGTGCGCCGAACAGCATGTAGATCAGCGCTACGGCGAGCCCCTGGATGCCGAGTGCGAGCACGGCGAACAGCCGGTTCCGCGCCACGACCACCGTGCCGACGCCGATCAGGGCCAGCGCCACCACGCCCCATTCATAGAAGTGGAGGTTCGGGACCGACGGAAGCCGCGGCAGCCCGCCCAAGAGGGTCAGCGGCACGATCGCCGCCACCGCCAGCATGGCGAACACCACGACGAGATAAAGCTCCAGCCGCCCATGATGCAGCAGCCGGGTCACGGCGGCGCTGGTGCGGATGAGGCCGAACATCACGACATCGAAACCGCGATCGAGGCTCCAGCGCTCGGTCCGCCGCAAGACGGTGCGGATGGCATCGAGGCGCCAGTAGGCGAGACCGCCGATCACCCAGGTCGCCATCGACAGCCAGAACAAGAGGCTCGAGGCGTCGATCCGCAGCTCGAGGTGATGATGGATCGCGTGGCCATAGGCGGCCGAAGCAGCGGGCAGGACGAAGTGCTCGCCGAACCATTCGGGCGCGAAGGCCGGCACCGCGGCGACGGCGCCAAAGATCACCGGGCCCAGCAGCATCGCGATCGGCGCCTCATGCGGCTTTTTGGGCAGCGGCCGCGTGCCGCCGAGGAAGGGCCGGATCATCACCGCCAGCGCCACCCCGCCGAGCAGCGCATTGCCCAGCACCATGGCGACGAGCACAACCGCCTGCCAGCCGTCGGGCGGCAGCGCGGCATACATCTCCTCCTTGGCGAAATAGCCGAGGATCGGCGGCAGACCGATCATCGACACCGCTGCGAGAATGGCGGCGATGAAAGTCACCGTCATGCTGTCGCGCAGCCCGCCGAGCACGGTGATGTCCCGCGTGCCGGTCTCGTGGTCGAGCGCACCGGCGACGAGGAACAGCGCCGCCTTGTAGAGCGCGTGGGCGACGAAATAGAGCATGGCCGCGGTCACCGCGAGCTCGGTGCCGACCCCGATCAGGAGCACCAGCAGGCCCAGCGAGGCGATGGTCGTCTGCGCCAGCATCTGCTTCAAATCGGTCTGCTTGAGCGCCATCAGCCCGCCCCAGAGCAGCGTCACGGCGCCGAAGACGACGAGCAGTCCCGTCCAGGCCGCTGTGCCGCCGAGCACCGGCGAAAACCGCGCCAGGAGGTAGACACCGGCCTGCACCATGGTCGCCGAATGGAGATAGGCCGACACCGGCGTCGGCGCTTCCATGGCGTTGGGCAGCCAGAAGTGGAACGGGAACTGCGCCGACTTGGTGAAGGCGGCCAGCAGCACCAGCGCCAACACCAACGGATAGGCGGTGTGCCCGGCGATGCTCTGCAGCGCGCCGATTTCCCAGCCGCCGCTGATCCGTTGCAACAGGATTCCTGCGGCCAGCAGCGCCAGCCCGCCGATCCCCGTCACCACCAGCGCCTGCACCGCCGCCCGGCGGGCGATCACCCGCGAGGCGTCGAAGCCGATCAAAAGGAACGAGGTGACCGAGGTCAGCTCCCAGAACACATAGAGCGCAACCAGGTTGTCGCTCAGCACCAGCCCCTGCATGGCGCCCATGAACATCAGCATGAAGCTGAGGAAGCGCCCCTTATGCACGTGTCCGGCAAGGTAATTTCCTGAATAGACGAGAATGAAGGTGCCGATCCCCGCAATGGCGAGCGCAAAAGTGAGGCTGAGGCCGTCGAGCCGAAACGCCAGGCTCAAATCGTGCAGCGGACCCCAGTCGAGCGCTCCCCGCACCTCGCCGCCATCGGCCACCGCGGGCATCACCTGCCAGAGCAGCACGAAGGTCGCCAGCGGCACCAGCGCCGCGATCCAGCCGCTCAGGTTGCCGAATGCCCGATGAATCACCGGCATCAGCGCGGCCGCCACGAAGGGCGCAAGCGCGCAGAGGGCCAGGGCGATGTCCATCGTCACGGGCAAGCGGTGCGTTCCCCAGGGATTCGATCCTCCGCACCATACCCACGATGCCCGCCCGGACAAGGAAAACCGCCCATCCGTTCAAGTTTCTTTCGTCGCACCCTTGCGCTAAGACGCCGCGGCGAGCCCGCCCTCAGCCGAACCAGGAGCGCAATTGCCCGGCCACGTAGTCGGCTGGCACCATATGATCCTGGCCTTCGGCTTCCAGGTAGCGCCCTGCCGGCGCGGCCGCAGCGATCTGTCGGCCTGCCTCGCGCATGAACTCGGGGCTCCGCTCGCCGGCAATCGCCAGAACGGGGGCCTCGATGCGCGCGATCCGGGTCGCCGGCACGTAGGACGTTCCGCCCATCCGCATCACTTGCGTGTCATAGGCCAGCGAGGACGCGATGCGCGTCGCCTCTGCCCAAAACGGCGTCCCCTTCATCTCCTCGATCATCTCGTCGGGCATGCCGGTCATCGCCATGAAGAAGACGACCGCCGCATCGCGCTCACCGGCCGCCAGCAGTGCTGTAAGGTGTTGTTCCGCCTCCGCGCTTCCCGCCTCGTCTTCGGCGCTGGTGGAATAGGGCGGCTCGTAGACGCAGACCTTGGCCACCGGCACGCCCGAGGCCGCCGCCTGTAACGCCAGGCCACCGCCCGACGAATGTCCGAACAGGAGCACCGGCTCGCCGGCGACCCGCGCCAGCGCCGCCACATCCTCGATCTCGCGCTCCGGCGCGTAAGGCGCGGTATCGCCGCTATTGCCGCGGCCGCGCCGGTCGAACGCATAGACCCGGTAGCGGTCGGCAAGCAGCGTCACCATCGGCGTTCCGGCGATGGGCGAATTGCGGTCGTTGAGCGCCCCACCGATCAGCAGCAGCGGCCGGCCGGCGCCGCTGACCTCGTAAGCGATCGACGTTCCGTCCGCCGAGCGCACCGTCTCGAATCCCGCCTCAGTCGGCCTTCTGGCCAGTTCGACCATCGTCTTCTCCTCCCTTGAAGATCATCTCGACGTAGCGCCGCAAATGCCTCAGGCATTCGATCGCCACCTTCGGGTCCTGCCGCGCCTTGGCCAGTACGAACGCGCCCTGGATCACGGACTGGATGTGCTGGGAAAGGCTCATGGCGTCCCACTGCGTCGCGAGCCCGCGCGAGGCGAGCGCCGCCTCGATGTCGGTCGCAATGCCCTGCATCTGCCCCCACATGTTGGAGCCGCAGAACGCAGCCAACTCTGGATGGGTCTCGTAAGCCTCCTGGACGATCGTGCCCAGCAGACAGGTGAACGCCGGCAGCTCTCCGGCGATCAGTTCGATCCGCAGGTCGACATAGCCGAGCACCCGCTCCACTGGATCGCTGAGTGCCGCATAGGGCGCGGTCGCGAAGAGCTCGTCGGCCCGACCCTGGAACCACGCGACCGCTGCGCGCGCCAGTGCTTCCTTGCTGTCGAAGTGATGGAAGAATGCGCCCTTGGTGACGCCGGCGGCTTGGCACAGGTGCTCGACACTGGTGCCGGCGTAGCCGCGCGTCCGGATCTCGTGCACAGCCGCCTCGATCAGCCTGCCGCGGGCGCTGCCGCTTCCCTTCCGCATCCCGTCCTCCCGCTGACATGCATACCATCCGGTTGGTATGAGTCAAGACGCTGCCTTTCGCTCTGTCTTGCCCTCCCCATCATTCCGGCTCGCCCGGTCTCCGCGATCCTGCTAGAGCCCATCCCCATATCAAGGAGTGCCTATGTCCAAGCCCACGCCGCCCATCGCCGAAAAGCGCCAGCATGCCGAGACCCATCACGGCGTTACCCGGCAGGATCCCTGGCACTGGCTGCGGGCGGAGAACTGGCAGGAGGTGATGCAGGCGCCGGAAACCCTGCCGGCTGAGATCCGTGCCTATCTCGAGGCGGAGAACGACTATCTGCGCACCCAGTTCGAAGAACCGCATGCCGCGCTGATCGACACCATTTACCGTGAGATCCGCGGCCGCATCAAAGAGGACGATTCCGGCGTCCCCTCACCCGACGGGCCCTGGGCCTACAATTCGCGCATGGAAGAGGGCAAGCAGTACCCCATCCTCGTGCGCACGCCGCGGGACGGCGGGGCCGAACAGATCCTCCTCGACTGCAATATCGAGGCCGGCGAGGGCTATTTCGGCTTTGCCGGCGGCGAGCACGATCCGTCGCATCGCTGGCTCGCCTGGGCCGCGGATCGCCAGGGCTCCGAATTCTACACCCTCGAAATCCGCGACCTCGACACCGGCAAGGACAGCGGTGAGCGCATCGTCGAGATGGCAGGTGACGCGGTCTGGTCGGCCGACAGCAAGGCCCTCTATTACACCGAGTTCGACGAGAGCCACCGCCCCTTCCGCGTCCGCCGCCACGTCATCGGCACGCCGCAGGCCGACGATTCCATAGTCTACGAAGAAAAGGATCCGGGCTTTTTCGTCGGCGTCGGCAAGACGCAGGACGAGAAGTTCATCCTCATCGACGCCCACGACCACCAGACTTCGGAAGTCTGGCTGATCGACACCGTTGCCGAAGGGGCACCGCGCGTCGTCGCGCCGCGCGTCTCCGATCGCGAATACGACATCGAGCACCGCTACGGCGAACTCTTCATTCTCACCAATGCCGGCGGCGCCGAGGATTTCAAGATCGTCACCGTCTCGGCCAATGCGCCCGGCGCCGAGAACTGGCGCGATCTCGTGCCGCACACGCCCGGCGTCCTCATCCTCGACATCATCGTCCTTGCCAACCACCTGGTCCGGCTGGAGCGGTTCGAAGGGCTGCCGCGCATCATCTCCCGCGACCTCCGCACCGGCCGCGAGGAGACCATCCGCTTTACCGAAGAGGCCTATTCGCTCGGCATGTCGGCCGGCTACGAGTTCGACACCGCCACCATCCGCTTCGTCTATTCCTCGCCCACCACCCCGGCCCGCACCTACGATCTCAACCTCGAGACCGGCGCCCGCACCCTGCTCAAGGAGCAAGAGGTGCCCTCGGGCCACAACCCGGCCGACTACGAGACGAGGCGCATCTTCGCCACCGCTCCGGACGGCGAGCGCGTGCCGGTGACCCTGCTCTACAAAAGAGGCCTTGCCCTCGACGGCTCGGCCCCTGCCCTGCTCTACGGCTACGGCGCCTATGGCATCGCCATGACGGCGAGCTTTTCCGTCTCGCACCTCTCGCTGGTCGACCGCGGCATGGTCTACGCCACCGCCCATGTCCGCGGCGGCATGGACAAGGGCTATGCCTGGTACCGCAACGGCCGGCGCGACAAAAAGCTCAACACCTTCACCGACTTCATCGCCGCCGCTGAGGCGCTGATTCAGCTCGGCTATACGTCGAAGGGAAAGATCGTCGCCGAGGGCGGCTCGGCCGGCGGCATGCTGATGGGCGCGGTCGCCAACATGCGCCCGGACCTCTGGGCCGGCATCGTCGCCGAGGTTCCCTTCGTCGACGTGCTGAGCACCATGCTCGACGCCACCCTCCCTCTCACTCCGCCCGAATGGCCCGAATGGGGCAATCCGATCGAGAGCCGCGCCGACTTCGACCGCATCGCCAGCTACGCGCCTTACGAGCAGGTCGCGGCCAAGGCCTATCCGCCCATCCTCGCTCTTGCCGGCCTCACCGATCCACGCGTCACCTACTGGGAGCCGGCCAAGTGGGTGGCCAAGCTTCGCGACACCAAGACGGATTCCAACCCGCTCTATCTCAAGACCCATATGGGCGCGGGCCATGGCGGCGCCTCTGGGCGGTTCGAGCGGATCAAGGAGACGGCGCTGAGCTATGCCTTTGCGCTGGACGCGGCCGGATTGGCATAATCAACCGAAACGCGCGATTGTGGCGCACTGCCCGACGGCCTATATCAGGTCCGTTCATTTCCGCGCCTTGCGGCACGCCAATCAAGAATCCTCATCAAGGAGGCACCTATGGCTTTCGAACTCCCCCCGCTCCCCTACGCCTATGACGCCCTCGGGCCCTACATGTCGAAGGAAACCCTCGAGTTCCACCACGACAAGCACCACCAGGCCTACGTCACCAACGGCAACAACCTGCTCAAGGACAGTGGGCTGGAAGGCAAAAGCCTCGAGGAGATCGTCAAGGAGAGCTACGGCAAGAATGCCGGCCTCTTCAACAATGCCGGCCAGCACTACAACCACATCCATTTCTGGCAGTGGATGAAGCCCAATGGCGGCGGCAAGAGCCTGCCTGCCTCGCTGCAGAAGGCCATCGATTCCGATCTCGGCGGCTTCGACAAGTTCCGCACCGACTTCATCGCCGCCGGCACGACCCAGTTCGGCTCCGGCTGGGCCTGGCTCTCGGTCAAGAACGGCAAGCTCGAAGTGTCGAAGACCCCGAACGGCGAGTCGCCGCTGGTCCATGGCGCCAGCCCGATTCTAGGCGTCGACGTCTGGGAGCACTCCTATTACATCGACTATCGCAATGCCCGCCCGAAATACCTCGAAGCCTGGTTCGACAACCTCGTCAACTGGGACCACGTCGAGGAAATGTACACCGCCGCGACGAAGTAAGTCCCGCCGGCCCGCATCTCACGAAGGCCCGCTTCGGCGGGCCTTTCTTGTTGGGTGGACGGCCTCTCAGTCGGCGTCCCTCTCCCGCTTGCGGGGGAAGATGGCGCCGAAGGCGACGGAAGGGGGTGCCCCTTGAGCGATCCGTGCCTGGTGCCCCCTCATCCGCCCTTCGGGCACCTTGTCCCACGAGGGGAGAAGGGGTTCGGCGAAATCTCGCCCCATCGCCTTCTCCCTTGATGGGAGAAGGTGGCCGAAGGCCGGATGAGGGTGGGCCGCTTGCGCCGGTCCGCGTGTCCACCCCCAAAATCGCCCCGGTCCACCGCCCCACCCACTTCACCACGCGGACAGGTTCCGTTAACCTCCCGTTAACCGTGGAGTTTGGCAGATGGCAGCCGGCGTGAAAGTGGTGGCGATCCTGGTTTCGAACCCGGCGCTGGGCTCGATTCTCGGCGCCGTGCTGGCGGCCAACCCCTCGCTCCGCGTCCGCCCGTTCGAGTCGCAGCTGGCGCTCACCACCTATATGCGGCTGGCGCCGGTCGATCTCATCGTCGCCGATTTCGATGGCGACGTGCCGGCGCATCATCTCGCCATCGATCTTCGTGCCGACATGCGGCTCGAACGCCGCGATTTCCAGCTCTTGGCGCTCGCCAGCATCGTCACGCCTGAGCTCAAGACCCTCTCGGCCCGCGCCGGCATCGACGAGATTGTCTTGAAGCCGATGTCGCCAAAATATCTGCTCGAGCGCGTGCTCTCGCGCCTCGCCCGCCGCCACGCCCAACAGACCCTGCGCAAGCCAGCCCCCGTGCAGTGGCCGGCGAACGTGATTCCGCTATTCGGGCAGTCACCGCAGCCGACGTGAGGCAGTAGCCTGTAAGCAGTAGTCTACCTCTACTGCCTACTCGCCACTGCCTACTGCCTAATCCGCCGGATGCCCCAGCGCCCAGGCCACCTTGTTCCAGAGGTCCTCGACATTGTCGGTGAACACCGCCATGCGGTCGAATTGCTTCACCGAATGGCTCAACACGTCCGCCGACATGCCGCGCACGACCTCGAAGGCGCGGTTGCGGTTGAGGAGCACCACCGGCTTGTGGCTTGCTCCCGCACCTGCCG
>DATCRS010000500.1:0-4307 GCA_036568845.1 Devosia sp.
GCCGCCGCGGTCCATTGCTTCAGGAACAGCACCGGCGAGTACCAGATCGCGCCTAGCGCGAACATGGCGAGCGTCGCCGCGACCACGGCGAACCAGTTGACTGCAGGCATTTCCCCCTCCCCACACGTCTCCCTCCAGAGAAACCCACCTCGCATCCCCCGTCAATCCGCCGCTCTTCCGCCGAGCCAGCGATTGGTGTAGGCTCCAAATCTGGAATTCCAGTTCTCCAGAGGTCACTCGTGAACCAGATGGCGCCCATCGCCGGCGACAAGGCGCAGGCGGGCAAACGCATCGCCGCGCGGCTCGAAGCTGTCATCCGCAAGGACCGGATCATGACCGATCCGCTGATGACTTATGCCTATTCGGGCGACGCGAGCTCCTACCGGCTGATTCCTGCCATCGTGGTCATCGTCAACAGCGAGGACGAGGTCCGTGCCGTGATCGAAGCGGCGCGCGCCGAAGGCCTGCCGTTGACCTTCCGTGCTGCCGGCACTTCGCTCTCCGGCCAGGCGGTGACCGACGGCGTGCTGGCGGTACTCGGCGACGGCTGGCGCAAGATGCAGATCTTTGAGAATGGCGACCGCATCACGCTGGGGCCGGCCATCATCGTCGCCAATGCCAACAAGGCGCTGAAGCCCTTCAACCGCAAGCTCGGGCCCGATCCGGCGAGCCAGGCAACCTGCAAGATCGGGGGCGTGGTCAACAATAACTCGTCCGGCATGTGCTGCGGCGTTGCCTACAACACCTACCACACCATGCGCCGGCTGCGGGTCATGCTTGTCGACGGCACGGTGCTCGATTCGGGCGACCCGGAATCGGTCGCGAGCTTCCGCCGCACCCATGCCAAACTGCTCGCGACGCTCGAGGCCATGCATCACGAGGTGATGGCCGATACCGAACTGGTCGCGCTCATCCGCAAAAAGTACCGGATCAAGAATACGGTCGGCTATTCGATCAATGCGCTGATCGACTTCCACGACCCCATCGACATCCTCATCCACCTTATCGTCGGATCGGAGGGAACGCTCGGCTTCGTCTCCGAGGTGACCTATGAGACCATTCCCGAGCACCCGTTCAAGGTGACGGGCCTCATTCCCTTCCCCGACCCCTATTCTTGCGCCCGCGCCATTTCGAAACTGGCCAATGGCGGCATTCAGACCACCACTGGCGTCACCGCCGCCGAATATATCGAGCGCCGCGCCCTCGCCACGGTCGAGCACCTGCCCGCCATCCAGCCCTATGTGAAATTCTTCACCGAGACGTCCCCGGTGATCCTCATCGACGTCACTGCCCCCGATCCGGACACGCTGGCGGCGGAAACCGAGAAGGCCACCGCAATCCTTCTTTCCGAAGGCGCGACCGACATCAATTTCTCGGCCGACGAGGCGCGCTCGGTTGCGCTCTGGGACGTGCGCAAGGGATTCTTCGCCTCGGGCGGCGCGGCCCGGCCCAAGGGCACCTCGATGCTGACCGAGGACGTGGCAGCGCCGATCGAACAGCTCGCCGATTTCGTCATCGACATGCGCAAGCTGCTCGACGATTGCGGCTATGAGGATGCGATCATCTTCGGGCACGCTCTCGCCGGAAATCTGCATTTCCAGATGAGCGACAACTTCATGGAGGCGGGCGCGGCGGAAAAGTTCGACCACTTCTCCAAGGCGCTCTCCGAGCTCGTTTCGGTTCGCTATGGAGGCTCGCTCAAGGCCGAGCACGGCACTGGCCGCGCCATCGCCCCCTTCGTCGAGGCCGAATGGGGCGCCACGGCCTATGCGATCATGCATCGCGTCAAGGCCCTGTTCGATCCCGAGGGCCTGCTCAATCCGGGCGTGCTCCTCAACCCGGATCCCGACATTCACGTCAAGAACCTTAAGCTGATGCCGCTGGCCGACGAGATTGTCGACCTCTGCATCGAATGCGGTTTCTGTGAGCCGGCCTGTCCAGCGACCCATCTGACGCTGTCGCCGCGCCAGCGCATCGCCGTGACCCGCGAGCGAGCGCGCCTCAGGCAAACCGGCGAGGATCCGGCGCGTCTCAAGGCACTCGAGGACGATTTCCAGTATGCCGGCCTCAATACCTGCGCGGCCGGCAATGTCTGCGCCATGCGCTGCCCCGTCGGCATCGAAACGGGCACCATGGTCATCGGCGAGCGCGGTAGCCGCCGCACCGAAGCCGACCGCCGGACCGCGCACTGGCTCGCCGGCAGCACCGGCGCGCTCGAAACCTCGATGAAACTTGCCGTCGGCGCCCAGGCGCTGAGCCGCACCATCATCGGCAATGGCGCGACCGATGCCATCGCCGGCCTGGCGCGCAAGGTGACCGCCAAGGCCATCCCGCGGGTTTCATCGGCCCTGCGCCCGGGACCTGGTGCGCCCAAACCGTCCCCCAATCCATCGGCGCCGCTTGGCCGGGTTGTCTATTTCCCCTCCTGCGCCACCCGGATGTTCGGCGCGCCGACGCGCGAGAACGGCATGCTGCCGACCACCGAGGCCATGCTCGAGCTTCTGAAGCGTGCCGGCTACAACCCGGTGCTGCCCGACAAGCTCGACGGCCAGTGCTGCGGCCAGCCCTTCCAGTCCAAAGGCTTCCCAGAGGAGGCCGACCGGCTGGGCGATGCACTGAATACCACGCTCGATGCCCTCTCCGGCAGCGGCAAGTTCCCCGTGGTCACCGATGCCTCCACCTGCGCCAAGCACATCAAGGGGCATCCGGGCGAATCGACGGTTTCCGACAGTGCCGAGTTCTTGCTCGAGCACGTACTGCCTCGGTTGAAGATAAGCGGGAAGGTGCCGGTACTCGCCGTGCATCACAACTGTTCCGCCCAGCGCCTCAAGGAGCAGTCGACCATCGAAGCGCTGGCGCGCGCAATGGCGGACAATGTCGTGGTGCTCTCCAGCTTCACCTGCTGCGGCTATGGCGGAGACAAGGGCCTCTTCGTGCCCGAGCTCAATGCCCACGCCACCCGCTTCGTGAAGTCCGAGATCCCGTCAGATTGCCACCTGGGCATCTCGACGGTCTCGACCTGCGCAAGCGGCCTCACCGAGCACGCCGGCATCCCCTTCGTGTCGATCGCCAGCGTACTGGAGATGGTGAGCCAGCCCTGACTTTCACCGGCGTCATTCCCGCGTAGGCGGGAATCCAGTTGCTCGATTTCCGGCACTTAAGTCTCGAGCCTGTGGTAAGGCCGATCTGGATTCCCGCCTTCGCGGGAATGACAACGTGGATTTGGATGATCGAAACCACCATCACTGGCCTGGGCCAGCGCGGCGAGGGCGTGACCGAGATCGACGGCACGCGCGTCTTCGTGCCCTTCACGCTGCCCGACGAGCGCATCGCGGTCGACGCCGAGGCCGAGCGCGGCCATATGGTCGAGTTGCGCGAGAAGAGCGCCGACCGCATCGATCCGTTCTGCCCCTATTTCGGCATCTGTGGCGGCTGCGCGCTGCAACATGCCGGGCCGGAAACCTATGCCGGCTTCAAGCGTGGTCTCGTTGAGACGGCGCTGAGCCATGCCGGCATCGATGCGCCGGTGGCACCCCTGGTTCATGCGGGTGGCGCAGGTCGCCGGCGGACGACACTCCACATTCGCAAGCATGGCGCCGGTTACGCTCGTGCGCGCACGCACGAGATTCTCGACATAACCGCCTGTCCCATCCTCGTGCCCTCGCTGCAGAAGGCCGCGCCGCGACTGGCGCATCTGCTGCACGGCATGGTCGGCGACGGCGATGTGGCAATCACCGCCACTGATACCGGCCTCGACCTTGCCATTAAGTCTGAGCGGAAGCCTAGACCGGAAGCGATTGCCGCCTTCGGGCAAACACACAAGCTTGCTCGCCTCGCCTTCAACGGCGAGACGCGCTTCATGGCCCAGCCCCCAGCGGTGAAGATGGGTAAGGCCTTGGTCGAGCTGCCGGTCGAGAGCTTCCTGCAAGCGACGCAGAAGGCCGAGGAGACGCTGGTAGAACTTGTTATCTCCGCCGTTGGCAAGGCCAAGTCCGTAGCCGATCTTTTCTGCGGCGTCGGCCCCTTTACCCTCCGGCTGGCCGAAACTGCCAGGGTCTTCGCCGCCGATAGCGACAAGCCCGCGACCGCGGCGCTGGCCAAGGCCGTCCGGTTCACGCAAGGGCTGAAGCCGGTCACTGCACTGGCCCGCGACCTCTTCCGCGACCCGCTGGCGCCGGTCGAGCTCCAGCCCTACGACGCCGTGGTCTTCGACCCACCGCGCGCTGGCGCCGAAGCGCAGGCGAGGGAACTGGCGCGATCGAAGGTGAAGACCGTCGTGGCGGTCTCCTGCGAACCTAGGACCTTCG
>DATCRS010000501.1:0-5515 GCA_036568845.1 Devosia sp.
GTCTCCCTCCCCCTTGCGGGGAGGGGACAGGGGTGGGGGTGGATGGGCCAGTGATGCGGGGGTGGCTCAGGGGTCTCGGACACCGTCACCGGGGCTCCCCTCCCCCCACCCTGACCCTCCCTCGCAAGGGGGGAGGTGATACTCCGGCCGGTGCTTATGGCCGGAGGCGGACCGCGAACTCTGCTCCATTTCTCGGTTACCCCTGACCTTGGAACGCCATTCCTTCCCCCCGCCGACGACTCGGGGTAGCTTCATCGTCCTTTACCGATGGAGTTGCTTCATGGCCAACCAGGTCTCCGACGCCGATTTCGATGCCGAGGTGCTTGCCGCAAAGGAGCCGGTGCTGGTCGACTTCTGGGCCGAGTGGTGCCCGCCCTGCAAGGCCATGGACCCCATCATTGACGACCTGACGCGCGAGCTCGCCGGTAAGGTGAAGATCGTCAAGCTCAACGTCGAGGAGAATGTCGGCATCGTCACGCGCTACAATGTGCGCGCCATGCCGACGATGATCGTCTTCAAGGATGGCCAGCCGGTCGACGCCCGTGTGGGCGCCGGCCAGTCACGCGTCCAGCTCACCAAGTGGCTGGATCAGTTCGCCGCCTAGCTGTTCATTAGAGAACTCCTCCCTGTTCGAATTCTACCTAATGGGGACTGGCGCCGCGCCGCCCGGGATGCCACCTTGCACGGCGTTTTAGGAGGATATTCGATGAAGTACCGCTATCTCGGCCGTTCCGGCCTCCTCGTTTCGCGCATTTGCCTGGGCACCATGACCTTCGGCAACAAGGACTGGGGCTGCGACCAGGAGGCCAGCAACGGCATCGTCCGGCGCTTCGTCGAAGCGGGCGGCAACTTCATCGACACGGCCGATGCTTATGGCAACGGCACCTCCGAGAGCATGCTTGGCGAGACCCTGAAGAACTACGATCGCGACGCGCTGGTCATCGCCAGCAAGGTGTTCTTCGTCACCGGCAAGGGGGTTACCGGCCGCGGCCTCAGCCGCAAGCACATCGTCGAATCGTGTGAGCAGAGCCTCAAGCGCATGGGGCTCGATCATATCGATCTCTATCAGTTCCACGGCCCCGATCCCGGCACGCCGCTCGAAGAGATGCTGGGCGCCATGGACGATCTCGTCCGCGCCGGCAAGGTTCGCTATGTCGGCTGCTCGAACTGGTATGCCTGGCAGATCGCCCAGGCCAATGGCGTCGCCGATCGTCTGCAGTTGCCCTCTCTGGTCTCGGCGCAGCACCTCTACAACCTCGTCCGCCGCGATATCGAACGCGAAATCCTTCCGGCCTGCGACAATCTCGGGCTCGGTATGATCTGCTGGAGCCCGCTGGCGGCCGGCATGCTGACCGGAAAATACCGCTCGCAGGACCGGCCCGCCGCGGAGTCGCGCTTCGGCCACCAGGCGGCCATCAACCTGCCCCGCTACTGGTTCGACGATGCGCTCAAGATGGTGGATGCGCTGGTGGAGGTCGCCGGCGAGCTTGGCCGCACCCCGGGACAGGTGGCGCTGAGCTGGCTCCTCGGTGACCGGCGCGTTACCGCCGCCATTGTGGGGGCGCGATCGCCCGAACAGATCGGCGAGAACCTCGCGGCCGGCGACGACGACCTGCTGCCCGAGCATCGCCAGCGGCTCACCGATGCGATGCCATTGAAGCTCGGCTATCCCTATGAATGGATGGCGATGAACATGCCCAACGCCGTCTACCAGGCCGAATTCCAGCCACCGCACGCGGCACGTTTGCCGCGCTGATCGGCGTTGGCAGTTACTCCGGTGGGGTGCCGTTCTGATGGAGTACGTGGCCGGCGAGGTAGAGCGAGCCGGCGAAGACCACGCGGGCCGGTCCACCCGCCGCCGCGGCAGTCAATGCGTTGAGGATCGAGCGTTCCTCGCTCGCCTCGAAGCCTGCCGCGCGCGCCTGGGCGACAATCTCGGCCGCCGGATGCGCGTTGGGTTCGCCCGGAATGGTCAAGCCGTAGACGTGCTCCACCATGCCGGCGAAGGGCGCGAGGAAGTCCGCCGGCTTGCGCGTATTCATCAGCCCCATGATAAGCCGCAACTTCATCGGTCGCTTGCCCTGCATCTCCTGGAGCGCCAAGGCCAGGGCGGCGGCGCCGTGGGCATTGTGCCCGCCATCGAGCCAGAGCTCCGAGCCTTCCGGCAGCAGCCCGAGCAACGTGCCTTTCACGGGCTGCAGCCGGGCCGGCCACTGCACGTGGCGCAACCCCTCGGCGATCTGCGCTTCGGTGACCGGCAGGCCGAAATGCCGCGTTGCGGCGATCGCCAGCGCCGCATTGTCGAACTGGTGCGGACCGGCAAGGCCCGGTGGGGGCAGGTCGAGTAGCCCGTGCTCGTCCTGGTAGACCAGCCGTCCGTCCTCGGCCCGGCCATCAAAATCCTCGCCGGCGATGAGCGGGGCGATGCCGAGCCGCGCTGCCTCGCGCGCCAGCACCGCCCGGCCTTCGTCGCGCTGCCGGCCGAACACCGCCTTGGCGCCGCGCTTCAGAATGCCGGCCTTTTCCATGGCGATGCCGGCCAAGCTGTTGCCGAGGAAGTTCTGGTGGTCGTAGTCGACCGGCGCGATGATAGTACCGAGCGGGTGCTTGACCACATTTGAGGCATCGAACCGGCCGCCCATGCCGGTTTCGAGCAGCAGGTAGTCGGCGGGTACCTCGGAAAAGAGCTTGAAGGCGGCGCAGGTGGTGATCTCGAAAAAGGTGATCGGCTCGCCGCCATTGGCCTCTTCGCAAAGCTCCAGCGCCCGGTTGAGCTTTCGCGTCGACACCAGCTTCCCTGCCAGCCGGATGCGCTCGTTGAAACGCACCAGGTGCGGCGAGGTCATCACGTGCACGCGTCTGCCCGCCGCTTCGAGAAAGGCGCGGATATAGGCGAGCGTCGAACCCTTGCCGTTGGTGCCGGCGATGTGGATCACCGGCGGCAGGCGCTCATGCGGGTTGCCGATGCGCTCGAGCAGCCGGAGCTCGCGGTCGAGCTTGAGGTCGATAAGCTTGGGATGCAGCGCCAGGAGGCGCTTCAGGATGGCGTCGGTACGGGACACGGGAACGAGATTCTCGAACAGCAGCACGGCGCGCTTCTAGCCCAGTTCGCGTTTCACTTGAACCACCGGCCTCACGCTACGCTCCCCTCAAGGGGGAGGGAGGCCAAAACAATCCCATCGCGGTCGCGATAGTCCTGGATGCTCGACTGGAAAGCCGCGCCTATTCGGCGTGCGCGGCTTCGGGCGGGGCGACCGCCAGGTCGCCGTCGCTGTCGTTGGCGGCCACGGGAGCCGGACGGGCGGGCACAGCCCCGGCGAGCTCGGCCGGCGCCGGCTGCTTGCTCAGCAGCGTCACCAGCTGACCGATGGTCGGCCGCAGGTCGTGGCGGTGCACCACCATGTCCACCATGCCGTGCTCGTAGAGATATTCCGAGCGCTGGAAGCCCTTGGGGAGTTTTTCGCGGATCGTCTGTTCGATCACGCGCGGGCCGGCAAAGCAGATGAGCGCGCCCGGCTCGGCCAGGTGCACGTCGCCCAGCATCGCATAGCTGGCGGTGACGCCGCCGGTGGTCGGATTGGTGAAGACGACGATGAACGGGAGCCCCGCTTCGCGCAGGCGCAGCACCGCCACCGTGGTGCGCGGCATCTGCATCAGCGAGAGGATGCCTTCCTGCATGCGGGCGCCGCCAGAGGCGGCGAACAGCACGAACGGCGTCTTGCGGTTGAGCGCCGTCTCGAGCCCGGTGATGATCGCCTGGCCGGCCGCCATGCCGAGCGAGCCGCCCATGAAGTCGAAATCCTGCACCGCGGCGGTGATGTCCGAGCCGTAGAGCTTGCCGGTCGCGACGATCACCGCATCGTCCATGCCGGTCTTGGTGCGGCTCTCGCGCAGCCGGTCGACATATTTCTTGGAGTCGCGGAATTTCAGCGGGTCGTTTGCCACCGTCGGCAGCGGTACCGTCTCGTACTGACCATTGTCGAGGAAGCCCTTCAGCCGGTCCGTGGCCTTGATCTTCATGTGGTAGCCGGAATTCGGCACCACCCACTGGTTGGCCTCGAGATCGCGGTAGAACACCATCTCGCCCGACTCGGGGTCTTTCACCCAGAGGTTCTCGGCACTCTCATCCTTGGGCTTTAGGAAGGAGCGGATGCGCGGACGGACGACGTTATTGATCCAGTTCATCAGCCTTGACCTGTTGCGGCCTCGTTCGGGCGAGGCCTATCGGACGATTATGGCGAATGTTATCAGCTTCATGCCGGCTGGTTAAGCATCTGCCACCAGCCTATGCACGGGCGCGGCGCACGCCGTCCGCCAGCTCGCCGACGAGCTTTGCCACCGCATCCAGCGTGCCTTCGCCCGCCTTACCGTCAACGAGCGAACCCGCCACCGCGTTGCAAAGGGCGGTGCCCACAGCAACGCCGTCGGCATCGCGGCTCATCACCGCCGCGTCGTCGCCGGTCTTGATGCCGAAGCCTACGACGACGGGCAGGTCGGTGTGCCCCTTGATGCGCTTCACCGCCTGGCCGACGGCCTGGGGGTTCTTGATCGCGGCGCCGGTGATGCCAGTCATCGAGACGTAGTAGACAAAGCCCGAAGTGCTCTCGAGCACGGCCGGCAGCCGCTTGTCATCGGTCGTGGGGGTAGCGAGCCGGATGAAGTTGAGCCCGGCCTTGAGCGCCGGCACGCAGAGCTCGTCATCCTCCTCGGGCGGCAGGTCGACGACGATGAGGCCATCGACCCCGGCCGCCGCCGCATCCCTGAGGAAGGCATCGACGCCATAGATGAAGATCGGGTTGTAGTAGCCCATCAACACGATAGGGGTTTGTGTGTCGTGCCCGCGGAAGGTTCTGACCTGCTCCAGCGTCTTGCGCAGCGTCTGACCGGCCTTGAGCGCCCGCTGTCCGGCCGCCTGGATGCTCGGCCCATCGGCCATCGGGTCGGAGAACGGCATGCCGAGCTCGATGATGTCTGATCCGGCCTTCGGCAGCGCCTTCATGATCGACAGCGAGGTCTCGTAGTCGGGGTCGCCGCCCATGAAATAGGTGACGAGCGCCGGGCGGCCCTCGGCCTTGAGCTTCGCCATCCGGCGGTCGATGCGGGTATTCGTCACCGTCAGATCTCCATGCCCATCATGCCGGCCACCGTATGCACGTCCTTGTCGCCGCGGCCGGAGAGATTGACGATCATCACCTGGTCCTTGCCCATCGTCGGCGCGAGCTTCACCGCGTGGGCGATGGCGTGCGCGGATTCCAGCGCCGGCAGGATGCCTTCCACGCGCGTCGTGAGCTGGAACGCTTCGAGCGCCTCGTGGTCGAGGATCGGCACGTATTCGACGCGGCCCGTATCGCGCAGCCAGGAATGCTCAGGGCCGACGCCGGGGTAGTCCAGCCCGGCGGAAATCGAGTGGCCGTCGAGGATCTGCCCGTCCTCGTTCTGCAGGAGATAGGTACGGTTGCCGTGCAGCACGCCGGGCTTGCCGGCGTTCATGGAGGCGCAGTGCTCGATCCCGTCG
>DATCRS010000502.1:0-21047 GCA_036568845.1 Devosia sp.
ACCTGGAGCTGTTCCAGGATTTCATCTGGCAGCGCTTCGACACCTTCCCGGAGTTTCCGGTGCTCAGTGCATTCCTTGCCTTCTGGGAAGAAAAAATCGAGGGCCCGATCCACTCGGTTACCGTGGCTCATGCGCGGCTGATACGGCCTACGGACCTACGGGCCATGTGGCGAGCGGTGCACTGAGCGCCCGTTCGCTCCCTTGCTAAGCAGAAGGCTGCCGCAATGCTTGATCGTGTGGCACGCGGCTGTCGGTCACATGAGAAGAGCCGGACCACGAGGCCCGGCTCCCAAAAATGTGGATGTCAGAACTCTGGCCGCCCTTAGGCGCGGGCCGTCCACATAGACTTTGAATGAGCCGCCTTCCTCCTCGATCGCGACCACGTCCTCGATCTCGTTAAGCGGCCGAGAGCGGGCGGCCGTGGGACCGCCAGAGCTCGAAGATGGCCAGGGCCGCAACGATGAGGCCGACAACCACATGCATGGTGACCGCGCTACCGATGGCAAAGCCGAGCAGCCAGGGCGAAACCAGCGTCCATACCCCGAGCGCCAGATTCAACCACTCTTCCCAGTTCTGGCAGCTGGCGATGGTCCAAACGCCCACAATTGCGATCAGAAGGCCGGCGATCCACGCGTTCCACGAGGCCGCGGCCTCGGCGGAGAAGCCAAAGAGCCACGGACTGACGAAGAGCGCCAGGCCGGCGACGACGCTCACCATGTCGACGGCCATGTCGCTGCCTTTCCTTTCATTCAGCATTTGTCACTCCTTTCGTCTTCGTCACATTTCCTTGCCGGCATAGGCGGGCGCTTCAGGACGAGGGTGTCCCGCCAGGCGGGCAAGAAGCTCGTTTTCATCCAAGGTATCGTCCTCGGGGAGGTCCTCCGCCGGCCCGGACAGCTGCAGAGGCTCGAACAGTTCATCCAGGACTACGGCACCGGAAGCGATTTCCTCGAGTGCCATCAGGTGCGCGGTGGAACACCTCGTCGCAACGCGCGGCCGATCACCACGGCGCAGCTGCCGGGCCCGGCGCGACGCCAGATGCACCACCACGAAAGGGTTGGGGATGTGGCGCTGACAATCCACGGAAAAGAGGTGCTCCATCAGCGCCTCCCTTCGCTCGGTACTGAGGTCGGGCCCAGAGCGTGCCGCACGAACTCCTCAAGCTGGAGCATCGCGGTTCGCACCTCTTCGAGCCGGGACGGCGTCTCCGCAGCGGGCATCGCTTCCTCGGTGGCGAGCTCCTGCAGGTACTCGTCCCACGCCCAGCGGCGCAGGATTTCCCACTTCTGTCCGATGCCCAGCTGCGGATGACCCAGGACCTCCGCGGGGGAGCGGAAGACAGACGACGGACTCACCAGAGCCCGCTCCAGCCCTTCGGGCAACGTGCTGTCGCGCTGCAGGGCGACGCCCATCAGGGCGTTGCTCCACACGATCCGTTCGCCGAGCGAGGACTGTTGCGGCTTCACCTCGTGATCGTCGAGGATGCGGTAGTCGAGCCCCTGCCTTTCGGCGTAGGCCACGGCCGCTTCGCGGGTCGGGAACGAGAGCCGCACCTGGACCATCGGGTCGTTGTCCGAGGTCCAGCCCATCAGCGGTTCGATCCGCTGCGGTTTCTGCCGTTCGAAGGTGAGCACCCATGGACGGTTCGCCTGTGGCGCAGCGCTGGTCACCGATAGCTGCAACTTCCGGATGATGGCCCGCCGGCCGAGCGGACCCGAAGCCTTATTTGAGGACCAGCCCTGGTAGGGAAACCAATCGTGAGGTCTGTAACTGTCGAGTTCCTGAACTAGCCTTTCCATTGAGAGCCTCCATCGGAACAGGCCGGGCGCTGAGGCGCCCGGCTGCACGCCACTAGTGGAGCTGTCCGTTGATGGCGATCCGCTTCGTCTTCTGCTGGGCCGCGGGCGACTTCGGCAGGACGATGGTGAGGACACCGTTCTTGAACTTCGCCGTCACCTTGTCCTCTTCCACTTCCGCACCCAGCGGCAGCCGGCGTTCGAAGCTGCCATAATAGCGTTCGCTGAACTGCCGCTCCTTGTCGTCGATCTCGGACCGCTTCTCCCCCTTGATGACGAGCACGTCGTCCTCGAGGACGACATCGACGTCCTTTTCCTCGACGCCGGGCAGCTCGGCGCTGACACGGATCTCTCGATCGTTCTCGGAGATGTCGACTCCCGGCCAGTTGGCGGTCCATGGCGTCGGGGAGCCGAAGCTCGAGAGCGAACCATCGAGGCTGCGGAAGGTCTCGTCGAAGAGCCGGTTCATCTCCCGGTGCAGTTCCAGGAAGGGATTGGCCTCCTGGCCTCGGTAGTCAACCGGGGCCTGGTTGTTGTTGCGGCCCCACGGAATAAGATCACGCATATTCATGTTCTTTTCCTTTCACCCATGACAGGTCGTGCGCCGACATTCATCGGCGCTCTTCGGTTAGCCATTTCGGTGTGAGAGACGCCCAGAAGGACGCCTCCCGGACCACGGCCGACGCCCGTATCGGGGGCTCGGCGACAGTGATTTAGTTAGGCTTCCAGCCCTTTCAAGTGGGAGCTGTGATAGCCAAACGCTGCACCGGAAAGTCCGGTGCAGCAAGCGACGTCACGCGGCCTCGACCACGATGCGAAGGGTGCCGTCTTCGGTCTTGCCAAGTGCCAGGACATCGTCGGCGTCGAGACCGCGGGCGCGAAGCGCGGAGGCGACCGTGGGGTCCTTCTGGGCGGCATCGCGAATAGCCTCGAGCGCCTTTTCGTAGTTAGCCATCACCGGCGACAGTATGGCCGGCGGCTCGGTGCGAACCAGGTGGGCCGGCAGCTCGACGACTTCCACGCCAAGGTTCTTCCTTACCGCAAACGCGCCTGCGGCATAGCTCCGTGCGGCGTTGAGGCCCGTCTCGAGTTTGTCGAGATGCGGACCATAGACCTTCTCAGCCGACCAGTCCTCGCCGAAGACCGGGGTCGCCAGCACCAAAAGTCCGAGGCCGATAGCAATGGCTGACTTGAGCATCATCGTCCTCCTCCTTTAGGCTGCCTGAGCTTCGATTTGCTTTTGCGGCTCCGCTTCGGCGGGGCCGCTACCGATATCGATGCGGCGCGGCTTCATCGCCTCGGGCAGCTCGCGCTTGAGCTCAATCGTCAGCACACCGTCTTCCAGTGTCGCGCCGGCCACTTCGACGTAGTCGGCAAGGTTGAAGCGGCGGCTGAAGCTGCGGTGGTCGATACCGCGATAGAGGTAGTCGAGCTTGTCGTCCTGATGCGCACGGCCGGTGACGACCAGCAGGTTTGGCTGCTGGGTAATCTCGAGGTCGTCGCGGCGGAAGCCGGGGACCGCCATGCTGATGCGGTAGCTGTCTTCGCCGGCGCGGGCAATGTCGTAGGCCGGCCAGGTGGCACCGTTCCCGGCAAGCTCGGCGTTCTCGAGCAGGTTAAAGATGCGGTCGAAACCGACCCCGAAGCGATTGAGCGGGGCGAAGTCGATATTGGTCCTCATTTCCATATCCTCCACAAAGAGCAACAAGGATCTGAGGGGGTGGCCCAAAGGCGTCACCCCCTGGACTTCCGGCCCCTCGCGGCGGCCGGCTACAACAATCTGGGAAGATCGTTTTTGGCCGTCAACAGTGGCGACGCAGATTTTATGAGGCTCGGTGACGGTGTCCGAAAGCCAATGACGGCACCCGGCCAGAAGGGAACCCAAACGAGTGGTCGTCGATAATGACAATCGCGCGTCCGCATGCTCCCACGACATGGCTAGCGCATGCTGAAAACCGCTTCACCGCTAGTGCGGGGGATCGTTTCCCCGGAGTGCCGCACCTACCAGCCAACGTGTCCACCGCCTCCGCTTATTCAGAGATGGCGGGACGCGCCTGGCCGAGCTTCGGCTGCAACCTGCCGGTCCCAAGGCGAGACGCGGCGACGAGGACCGTTATGGGGGAAGATGGGGCGTCTCCTCACGCCCGACGGGCACGCCGGGAGTTGCCGATCAGCGAGGACCTCGCGCGGCGCTGGGCCGGCAAGAAGCGATCTTGGTGCGGGTAAACTCGTGCGAGTTGTGGACCTCCCCTGACGCAACTTCGGGGCCAGGGTCGGCGTTGGATCGGCCGAATTTGTCGAAAGGCAGGACTAAAAGGGTCGATCATGCTTGCGGAGTCGCCGGTTCGCATCGAGATGCTGCGAGCACTCTTCGCCAAACTCAGCGGTTACGGCGAGTTGCCGGCCGTAGATCAGCAGCGACTGCACGCCGCGGCAGGGCACATGCAGTCCGCCCCAAAGGGCCAGGACCTCGTGGTCCAAGGCACATCGCCAACGACGAGCTTCCTCATCCTCAACGGGATCGCCGGACGCTATACGCTTTCGGCCGATGGCCAGCGGCAGATCGTTTCGCTCCTGGTGCCGGGCGATTTCGCCGACCTGCCCAGTCTCTTTCTCAAGCCTATCGACCATTCCATCGCCTGCCTGACCGCCTGCGAGGTGGTGCACTTCCCACACCGGGACCTTCTAGCGAGTATCGAGGCCTTCGGGCCGCTGACAGCCATGCTGTGGAGGAACACGCTCGTCGACGGCGCCATAGCCCGGAAGTGGCTGGCGGCGACGGCGTTCCTCAGCGCCGAAGGGCGCACGGCGCACCTTGTCTGTGAGATGTATCTGCGCCTCGAGCGCGTGGGACTGGCTGACGGGCTTCGAATGTCCCTGCCGTTGAGCCAGCTGGAACTGAGCGACGTGCTGGGCATGTCTTCGGTTCACATGAACCGCACCATTCAGGGCCTGCGCGATGGCGGTCTGCTGACTTGGCAGGGAGGAGAAGTCACCATTCAGGACTGGGATGGGCTCGCCGAGGTGGGCCAGTTCGACCCAAGCTATCTAGGATGGGGAGCGGAGCTGAAGCCTCGCGCACGAGGGCCCGTCGCTCGGCCCGTTGGAGACGCCGCCGTCAGCGGCGGCCTTACCGCAGCGTCAAGGTGATCTCGCAGCGTACGCCCCCAGCGGTGTAGTCGATCTTGACCTCGTCCGGAGGAGCAAAGAGCCCGCGCGTCAGTAGACGCGTTCCGAAACCGGGGGTCGTCGGCTGCGTGACCGGCGGGCCGCCTCGCTCCTGCCAGACCAGCTTGAGTTCACCGTTCCGCTGTGCCCACGCGACATCGACCCAGCCGGATGCCGTGCTCAGCGCCCCGTACTTGACGGCGTTGGTGCAGAGTTCGTGGAAGGCGAGCGCCACCTTGGAGGCATAGTCGCCGGGCACTTCTGCGTCTGATCCGGCAAGCTCGATGCGGCCGCCCGCCCGGAACGGATCGAGGACGCGTCCCAGCAGCGCCTCGACCGCAATGGCTTCCGAGCTGCTGCTGAAGACCAGGTCCGTCGCGCGCCCGATGGCGGCGAGCCGGTCCATGAACTCGTCGCCGGCTGCGCGCGACCCCTTACTGGCGATGGCCTGACGCGCCAGCGCGCCGATGACCGTCAGCGAGTTCTTGATCCGGTGACGCAACTCGCCGCTCACCAGCTCCAGTTGCTCCTCGCGTCGCTTGCGCTCCGTTACATCCATGAGAACGCCGATCGCACGGCCCTTCGATCCCGCGGCGCCCGGCACGTGCTGAGCCTGCAGGCGGAGCCAGTGCTCCGAGCCGTCCGGCCAGATATAGCGAAACTCGCTCTGGAGCTTGGTCTCGCCCCGCGCCGTAGTGGCGACGCCCTCGGCCTCGAGGCGCTCCCGCTCTCCGGGCGCATAGCGCGCTCTGAATTCCTCGATCGAGGGGGACGCATCGGGAGGGAAGCCGCAAAGGCGATTGAGCTCGGGGGAGCCGATCACGGTGTCGCGGTCGAGATCGACCTCCCAGACGGCAAGCCCTCCGAGGTCGATGGCAAGACGCAGGCGGGCCTCGTTCTCCACCAGCCTCTTTTCGGCCCGGCGCAGCTCGGTCACGTCCTGTATCGCGCCGACATAGCGCAATGCCACCGGCACGCCATCGCGCTCGCCGAAAATGGCCTCCCCATGGGCCACGACGTACCGTTGTTCCCCGGTATCTGCCCTGATCAGTCGATAGTTGTAGACGACGTTCTCCCGCATCGCCGGATCGAGCGCCCGTTTCGCTGCCGCGCTCGTTAGCGGGAAGTCGTCAGGATGGGTGACCGCGCGAACCATCTCGTAGGTGACCGGCCCGGACCTCTGAAAGCCACAGATGTCGCGGGCAATGTCGGAGTAGATCATGGAATTGTCCGCGAGGTTCCACTCCCAGACCCCGATATGCGCTGCTCGCGTCGCGATGCGCAGGCGATCGTCAGCCGTGCTCTCGGTCAATCTTCCCCCTTCAGCGTCCAATAAAAGCGCGCCACTGCACCGGAGACGCAGCAACCCTAGCAGATGCCTGACGTCGAGTCCCAACATCCGAGGAAGCTGGTTCGCCGCCGCGCGGCAGCAAAGTCCAATGCCACTGGCACCGTCGCCCCGATAGCGTCCGGGTGCAGCGTTGCACCAGAATCGGGGCTAAACAGCCAGTGCGTCACGGAACCATATCCTCCAGCCTGCGTTGGGGCCCCTCAGGGCGAAGTGTGCAGTTCCGAGGGGCAAGATGGCTGGAAGTAGGATCGAGAGGCGCGCCGCCGGATATGCCGACGCGGTACGCGGGGGTCGTGCCCTGAGGTGCCCGACAGTGGCTCGAGCAGGATCTTGCCGGAGGTTCGCTCTGCGCGCCAGAAACGGCCTCAACCGTCTTGTGCCACAACCGGCCGCCGGTTCCCAGCAAATCCCGCAAAATCCCACGTAATCCCGGATATTTCGGTTCCCGGGGTTTCGCGCAATAACGCCCCGAACGACGCGTCCGTTCGACAAGCTCACCAGGAGGCGAGAGCCGCGGTGTCTCGGTCGGCGATCCTCTCCCGACTGCACCATCGTGGGCGCACCGATGCGCCGGCCGGCGCTGCCGCCTCCGGGATGTCAAAGAGCGAACAACGGCGGAGCAGAGCCCGTCGATAGTTCGTGTGTCCCGTTGCCGGGACAGGAGCCCTGCTCCGCCGTCGTGACCGGGGTTTTGGGCGTTCACCGGGACTGTCCGGGGCGTTTGTCGGAATGCCCCACCGCCGCAGGGTCCTTGTCCTGACCAGACCACGCTCTTCGCGCTTCTCCAGTCGAACCCCTTTGGAGGCGCCGAACATGAGCCCCTCCGCGGCAGCAAATTAAGGCGACGGGTTACCTGGGCCCGTCAGACCTTCCCGGCTTGGCCTGAGGAGATGCGACCTCCCCTCACCCAGCCCCGCCGCACCAATCACTCGTCATGATCTCGCTTTCGGTGCGGCGATGGGAGGAATCTACCTCGGCTCGAACCTGCGGGGATAACTTCCCCGAGATTTCTGACAAGCGTCTGAATGCAAAAGCGAATTGGTGAACCGCAGATGACTGGTGTCTGACCGACAACCAGCAGGCTTTGGATGTGGTTTTGAATGTACCTGAGCGTCGCTTTGACTCTCATGTTGGCCATAAACGTCTGTCGTGTGACGGCGGGATGGATGTTGGCGTCGCCCCGAGAGTCAGATGCATATGGGACCTATTTGCATGGGGTGGCAGGGTGAGGGGAAGGGGTTGGGGATTGAGCGGTGGGGTGAGGGTTGGGGGTGGAAGCGGCGGAGGCGAATTTCGCCTTCGACAGGTTCACGCGGTACACGAGAAAATCAGATGCACATGGGACCTGTTTCTGGAGCGCCGATTTGGCCGTGCGGAAGACCATAAACTTCTGTCACATGATGGTGGGGTGCGTGTTGCCACGCCATAGCCCTGCGCGCGTAGCGCTACGGGCGGTCTTCGCCGGCAAGGTCCACCGGACCTTTGCATAGGAGGCTCATCACCCGTCGACACGCTCAGGATGAGGCTACTGAGGCCTCATACCCGATCGTCATCCCTGCGCAAAGCAGGAACCCATTCATCAGTCCGAGTGGAGGGAGAAATGGGTCCTCGTGTCGGACCGCGAGGATGACGACGGAGGGTTCGAGTGTGCGGAACCATGGGTCCCGGCTCAGAGCCGGGATGACTGCCGGTTGGTGGGGGCGGCAGCGGAGAAGGAGCCGCGGCATCAAGCAGTGCTGGATTCCCGCTTGGGCGCGGGAACGACGCCGTGTTTCGCTACTCCGCTACCACGTCGATCTTATTCCTGCGGTAGGCATGGACCATTCATCAGCCCCAGCGAGGGAGAGATGGGTCCTCCGGGCAAGCCCCGAAGATGACGACCGAGGGGTTTGAGTGCGGTGAGCTATGGGTCCCGGCTCAGGGCCGGATGACAGCTGGTGGGTGGGCGGCAGCGAGGCAGAAGCGGCAGCGTCACACCGGAACCGCTACGTTGGCGATCATGACAGCTGGTGGATTGGCGGCGCCGGGCACCTGAAAAGGGTGCCGGGCTTGCGGTTGGCTCCACTAGCCAGTGGGGGCCGGGTGGGCTAGGTAAGGGGCGATGCCAGAGATCGTTGTCTTCATTGTCATCGGCTTCTGCGCCCAGATCGTCGATGGCGCCCTCGGCATGGCATTCGGGCTGATCTCGACGACCTCGCTTCTCGCCGTCGGCGTGCCTCCGGCAACGGCGAGCGCCATGACCCATGTGGCCGAGATCTTCACCACCGTGGCCTCGGGCGCCTCGCATGCCTATCACCGCAACATCAACTGGCACCTGGTGGCGCGGCTGGCGCCGGCCGGAATGATCGGCGGCGCGATCGGCGCCTATGTGCTCGCCAGCATCGATGCCGGCGTGATTGCGCCTTTCGTTTCGATCTACCTCATCGGCGTCGGGCTCTACATCCTGTTCAAGGCGTTCCGACCGCTGTGGCCGCGAGAGGTGGGGGACAGACTGGTGCCGGTGATCGGGCTTGCGGGCGGCGCGCTCGATGCGATGGGCGGAGGTGGCTGGGGACCGATCGTCACCACGTCGCTGGTCGGCCGCGGCCATGAGCCCAAGAAGGTGATCGGCTCGACCAGCCTCACCGAGTTCCTGGTGACGCTGACCATTTCCCTGACCTTCGTGCTGACGCTGGGCTGGTCGGACATGAGCGCAGCGCTGGGGCTCATCATCGGCGGCGTGCTGGCGGCGCCGTTCGGGGCAATGATCGTCAAGCGGCTGCCGGTCCGGCCGCTGATGGCGGGCGTCGCGCTCGTCATCATCGTCACGTCGCTGATCCGCCTCTTCTAGGGTACCGCTCTGGATCATTTCACCTTTCCTTGAAACGGCGAAATGCTCCAGGTCTATGTCTTTGTCGCGCTTTCGAACCGGAAAGGTCTGCAACCTTTCCTGAAAGCGCTCTAGATGACGCGGCGGACGGCGTCGTGCCAGCCGGCGAGCTTGGCGTGGCGCAGGTCCGCCGCCATGCGCGGCTCGAATTGCCGGTCGGAGGCGCGGCGGGCGGCAAACCCTTCGGCATCGGGCCAGACCCCGGCCCGCCAGCCGGCGAGCCAGGCGGCACCGAGCGCCGTAACGTCGAGAAGCGGCGAGCGGTCGACCATGGCCTGGGTGACGTCGGCGAGGAACTGCATGGTCCAGTCGGAACCGGCCATGCTGCCATCGACGCGGATGCTGATGTCGATGCCGCGGCCCCAGTCCTTGCGCATGAGCTCGATGAGATCGTGCGACTGGTAGCCGACCGATTCGAGCGCGGCGCGCACGAGGTCGGCCGGCTTTACCCCGCGGTTCATGCCGAAGAGGCCGCCGCGGCCCTGCCGCTCCCACCAGTCGGCGCCGGCGCCCACCAGCGCCGGCACCATATGGACCGGCTGCGGAGAGGCAGCGGCCTTGGCCAGGCGCTCGACCTCGTTGTACTCGATGAGCCCCAGATCGTCGTGCAGCCACTGCAAGGGGCTACGCACCCCTACGATGGCGCCCTCGAGCGCATAGGTCGACTTGCCGTCGAGGCGGTAGGCGATGGTGGAAAGCTGGCGGTGGCGCGAGCGCACGATGTCGTCGCCGGTGTTGAGCAAAGTGAAGCAGTGATCGTCGTAGGTGGCCTTCATCATGCCGGGCAAGAAGCAGGCCTGGCCGATCAGGGCCGCCTGCTGGTTGCCGACAACGCCGAGGATCGGCACCGCGGCACCGATGGTCGCGGGCTCGGTGACGCCGAACTCGTCGGCGCTGTCGCGCACCTCGGGCAGCAGCTTCGACGGCACGCCGAACAGCTCGAGCAGCTCGGGATCCCAGGCGTTCCGGGCGATGTCGAAGAGCATGGTCTGGCTGGCATTGGTGGCGTCGGTGACGTGCGCCCTGCCCCCGGTCAGGCGATAGACGAGGTAGCTGTCGACGGTGCCGAAGGCGAGCTCGCCCGCCTCGGCGCGAGCCCGGGCCCCGTCGATGCGGTCGAGCAGCCAGCCGATCTTGGTGGCGGAATAATAGGGGTGGATGAGAAGGCCGGTGCGCGTGGTGACCAGGTCGCCCTTGCCGGCGGCATTGAGGGCGCTGCAGGTCTCGGCGGTGCGGTGATCGCGCCAGACCACGGCGTTGGCGATGGCCTTGCCGGTCTTTCGATCCCAGACGATGGTGGTCGAGCGCTGGTTGGCGATGCCGATGCCGGCCAGTTGCCGCGCTTCGATGCCGGCCTTGCGGAGCGCCGCCTTGCAGACCCAGAGGCAGGTGGCCCAGATCTCTTCGGGCACTTGCTCGAGCCAATCGGCCTGCGGCAAATGCTGGGTCACATCCATGCGGGCCTGGCCGACGATCTCCCCGGCCGCGTCGAAGACGTAGGCCTGGGTCGACATCGTCGCCTGGTGGACGACAAGAATATAGGGCCCCATGGACCGCTCCCCGCACGACGGCACAGGCCCCCGCCCTGCCTAACGGCGGAAGGACGCCAAATCGGCGTCGTAATCAAGTGGTGTCACGCAGGATACCGGCCGCGCGCGCTGGCCGGCCGGGCGTGGCGGTGAAGCGGCTGACGAATCGTCCTTGCGGTCGGGCGGAGCATCGACGAAAAGCGATGCAAAACGCGCCCCGCCCAACCCGTCGGCACTCCGGAGACCTTCGATGTCCATACCTGGACAACAGCCAACCTACGACCTCGTGCTCAGGGGCGGCCGCGTCGTCGACCCGCGCAACGGCATCGATGCGCGCATGGATGTCGCCATCAGGCGCGGCCGGATCGCGGCGGTGGCGGCCAGCATCGACGCCGGCACGAGCAAGGTGCGCGATGTCGCCGGCAGCATCGTGGCGCCGGGGCTCATCGACATCCACACCCATGTCTACCACAAGGCAACGTCGCTGAGCGTCGATCCAGGTTTCATCGCCCGGCGCTCGGCCTGCACGACGCTGGTGGATGCGGGCAGCGCGGGCGCCGGCAATTATGACGGTTTTCGCGATTATGTGATGATCCAGTCGCCCTACCGGATCTTCGCCTTCCTCAACATCTCGTTCCCCGGCATTTTCGGCTTCGACAAGGACGTGGCGATCGGCGAGGCGACGACGCGCGCCATGCTGCCGGTGCATCGCTGTGTCGACAAGATCGAGGGCAACCGCGACCGCATCGTCGGGGTGAAGGTGCGCATCGGCGGCATCGTCACCGGCGATCTCGGGCTCGGGGCGCTGGAACTGGCGCTGGAGGCGGCCGTGGCGGTCGACCTGCCGCTGATGACCCATATCGGCACGCCGCCCCCGAGCTACACCGATGTGGTGGACAGGCTAAGGCCCGGCGACATCCTCACCCACTGCTACCGGCCCGAGCCGAACTCGGCCATTGGGCCGGACGGCAAGGTGCTGGAGGCGGTGTGGCGGGCGCGCGAGCGTGGCGTGCTGTTCGACATCGCCCACGGCATGGGGGCTTTCGGCTACGAGACGGCCGAGGCGGCGCTCGGCGACGGCTTCAAGCCCGACCTCATCTCGTCGGACGTGCATGTCATCGCCGTGGAGGGGCCGGGCTACGACATGCTGCACACCATGAGCAAGCTCTTGAATTGCGGGCTGACGCTGGGCGAGGTGATCGAGATGTCGACCAGCAAGCCGGCCCTCGCCATCAACCGGCCCGAGTTGGGGCACCTGGGGGTGGGCGCCCCGGCCGACATCACGGTGCTCGAAGAGGTCGACAGCGACTATGTGTTCGAGGACGTGGTCGGCACGCGCCGGCAGGGTTCCACACTGCTGCAGCCGGTCGCCGTCTATCTCGACGGCCGCGAAATGGAAGTCAGCCGCCGGCCGTTCGAGGAGAGGTTCCTCGGGGGGAGGCACGATCGTCACTGAGGGGGTGGGGAGGTGCTGTGTCAGCCGCGGTCTATCAGCAGCGCCCCACGAGGGTTGGCCGATGATCACCTTATCACTGCGAGATCCGCGCTGGCTGGGGAACCTGGATTCGAACCAAGATTAACGGAGTCAGAGTCCGCTGTTCTACCATTGAACTATTCCCCAAGCGGCGAGGCGCTGGGAAAGGACGGGGCGTGGCCCGGCGTCGTTTCGGCGTGCCTTGTAGCGGCATTGGCGGCGGGGATCAACAGGGTTGCGGCGGGATTTTTGGGGGGATGTGACGGCGTTGTGGTGGGGTCGCTTCCACCAAGCAAGACGCGAGATCGCGCGCCCCTCTCTTGCGATTTCTAAGGCTTAGCTTCGCTAAGACCAAGAAATCGCTTTCTCCCCCGCAAGGGGGGAGAGGCTGAGAGATCGTGGCATGGCGATCTGGAGGTGAGAGCCCTCGCGTTCGTCGCTCACGGATCGAAGAAGTTGGTGTCTTCTTCGAGGAGGTGCTTTTTGGCCCCTTCGGGGTCGATGTCGAGGCCGAGGCCGGGACCGGGGAGCAGGTCGATGTGGCTGTCCTTGACGATCCGGCCTTCGGGCAGGCCGATGACGATGTCCTCCCACCAAGGGTCGGAGGCGGAGGGGTATTCGAAGGCGATGTAGTTGGCCGGGAGGGTGGCGCAGACATTGATCAGCGCGCCGAGACCGAGCAGGCCATTGGCGGTGCCGTGCGGGGCCATCATGATCGAATGCATATAGGCGTGCTCGGCCACCCATTTGAGCTCGGCAATGCCGCCGATATCGGCCGGGTCGGGACCGACGACGCGGACGGCCTGGGTCTCGATCAACTCCTTGAAATTGTGCCGGAGATAGATCTGCTCGCCGGTGTGAATCGGGGTGGAGGTCGAGACGGTGAGCTCGCGATAGGCCTGCGGGTTGACCCAGGGTACATAGTCGCCGGTCAGCATGTCCTCTAGCCAGGCGACATTGTAGGGCTCGACCGCCTGGGCGAAGCGGATGGCGTCGTTGAGAAACCAGCCGGGGCCGCAATCGAGGGCGAGCGCGACCTTGTCGCCCAGCACCTCCTTCATGGCGATGACGCATTCGAGCATGTGCGACATGCCGCGGGGCGAAATCTGCCCCTGGTCCATGGCGCCGTGATAGCCGGCCTTCTTGCCCACCGGACCGTAGTGGAAACCGTCGACCGAGTCCTTCATGCCGGAATGGAAGCCGATGCCCTGCTTGACCATGAAGAAGTTTTCGGGGCGCTCCATCATCCATTTGACGTCGGCGGCGTAGTCCTCGGGGCGGTCGCCGGAGCGTTTTTGGCGGATGGAGCCATTGTAGACGCGGACCTTGTCGCGCACCTTGCCGCCGAGGAGCTTGTAGGCGGGGACGTTGGCCGCCTTGCCGGCAATGTCCCAGAGGGCATGCTCGATGGCGGAGACGGCGGCGCCATAGGGCTTGAACGAGCCGCGCTGGCGGATCTTCATCATCACGCGCTCGACGTCGGTAGGGTCCTCGCCGATCAGCGCGTCGCGGAAGTGCAGCACCCAGGGCTTCAGGTAGGTCTTGGTGTACTCGACTTCGCCCAGGCCATAGAGGCCTTCATCGGTGACGATGCGGACGATCGGATGCCGGCCGATGACGGCGCAGCGCAGGTCGGTGATCTTCATGAAATGCTCCCTGGCCTGTTCCAATACGAACAGGCCTCTCCTCATTTGGAAATGTTAGGGCCGAGGGCGGATGGCGTCAACGATACCAAGGTGGTGTGTGGCGTGCTGTTTGGTGTTTGTTATGTTGTTTGCTATCGTTGCCTATCAAATGACGCACGGCGTTTGGCTGCATCGCGCTCAGTGTTGACGCAAGTGATGCAGGAATGGACTGCAACCGTATCAAATGTGAACAGGGCTTTGGAATGGTCTCGACACGGGTGACGATCCAGGACGTGGCGGACAAGCTCGGACTGTCGAAGTTTTCGGTGTCGCGGGCGCTGTCGGGGAAGCCCGGGGTGGCCGAGGCGACGCGAGCCCGCGTGCTGCGGGCGGCGCATGCGATGGGCTACCGGGTGAATGCGGAGGTGGCGCACTCGGTGGGGCAGATCCTTTTCGTGCGGCAGGAGATCGACCTCGTCTCGAGCGAGATGTGGCTCAATACGCTGCACGGGGCGGAGATCGAGGCGGAACGGCTGGGCTATTCGGTGGTGCCGCGGCAGGCGCGCTATCTCAGCTCCGAGCAGATCGACCCGTCGGTGGTGGGAGTCATCCTTGCGGTACCGCGGCCATCGGAAATCAGCGAACTCGCGGCGCGGACGGGACTGCCCGTAGCCTGCGCGACCTATGTCGAGCCGATGAGCCGGTTCGACCACGTGGTCTGCGCCGACTGGGAGGCGGGCGTCGCCGTCGGGCGGATGCTGACCGGCCTGGGGCACCGTAACGTCGCCTTCGTGCACGGCAGCACGCTGCCGATCGGCCGGGCCGAGCGCTATCGCGGTTTCCGCGATGGCATGCTCGAGACGGCGGGGACGACGGTCGACGACATCGTCTTCGATGAGGCGCTGGGATTTCGGCAGGCGCTGCGGGCGCATATCCGGGAGGGCGGCGCGCCGACGGCGCTCTTTTGCGCGCATGACGGGATCGCGGTGAGCGCGATTTCCGAATTGCTGCAGCTGGGGTTGCGCATCCCGGATGACGTTTCGGTGGTGGGATACAGCGACTTCGCCGCCGCCACGCAGATCTCGCCGCGGCTCACCACGGTGCGCGTACCGCATGTCGAGATCGGCGCGGCGATGGTGCGGTGCATCGCCGACCGGCTGACCAATACCGAAGGCGGCGCGCGGCCGCCGATGCGGATATCCGTCGTCTCCGAGATCGTGCGGCGGGAATCGACGGGGCCGGCGGGTGTGGTGCAGTGGGGGCGGCTGGAGGTGGCGTGAGGGGGAACTGCAGCTCGCCAAACTGCAGGCATCGCGTGCCCCTCTCTTGCTCGGCTAAGGACTTAGCAAACGCTAAGTCCAAGGCCTCGCTTTCTCTCCCGCAGGGGGAGAGAGGGTTCTGGGGCTCGCTCTCTCCGAACCTCTCCCCCGTTGCGGGGTAGAAAGCGATTTCCTGGTTTAGGCCGAGCTCCTCCGCGAGGACTAAGCTCTTGGAAATCGCAAGAGAGGGGCTCTGGATGTATCCGTGCACCTGAGAACTCTCCGAAGCACTTTTCAAATGTGAACTTCCGCTCGTTCGTATCTGGTGCTAGGGCTTGGCGTCGGAACGGGGAGGGTTTTGGATGGGGGAAGAGACGATCCGCAACGGCGTGCCGGTGCTGGAGCGGACCATCGAGATGCTGGGGGTGCTCGAGCGCGAGCCGGAGGGGGCGACGATCAGGGCGCTGACGCTGGAGCTCGGGCTGCCGCGGTCGACGGTCTACCGGATCCTCAACACGCTCCTGGCGCACCGGCTGGTGCGGCGCTCATCCGACGGCGCCTTCTCGCTGGGGCCGCGGCTCACCGCGCTGGCGGCGCGGGTTAAGACCGATATCCACAGCTACGACCTGGCCGAGATCGCGGCGCCAATTGCGCAGCAGCTGCGCGACGACCTGGGCGAGCCGATCAAGCTGTCGGTCCGCGATGGCGACCGGGCCAAGGTGATCGTGGCGCTGCTCGGCCGGCACGAATACAGCCCTGCCCCGGCGACCGGCACCAGCTATCCGCTGCATGCCGGCGCGGCGAGCAAGATGATCCTCGCCTATATGTCGCCAGCCGACCTGGAGCGGCATCTCACAACCCCGCTCACCCGCTACACGCCGCGCACCATCACCGATCCGCACAAGCTCAGGGTCGACCTGACCCGCATCCGGAAGCTCGGGATCGCCGAGGACCTGGGCGAGCACAATATCAATGTGCATGCCATCGCGGCGCCGGTGTTCGACCATTCGGGGCGCTTCCTCGGCGCACTCAGCATCCCCTTTCTCGCCGACAAGGATGCGGCGGCGCGCGAGCGCATGCGGCACGGGCTCATCCACGCCTCGGCGGCGATCACGGCAAAGATTCCAAAAGGTTAGCAGCATGAGTGAATCCAAGGACTTTACCGGCAAAGTAGCCCTGGTGACCGGCGGCGGCTCGGGCATCGGCGCGGCGGCCGCGCGCATGCTGGCGGCGCGCGGCGCGACGGTGGCGCTGCTCGACGTGGTCGAGGCGAACGCCGCCAAGGTGCGGACCGAGATCGCCGCGGCGGGCGGCGAGGCGTTCGTGCTGGTCGCCGATGTCGGCGACGAGGCGCAGATGAAGGCGGCGTTCGAGGCGCTGGCGATCAAATCGGACCGGCTGGATCTGATGGTGGTGAGCGCCGGCATCAACGGCACCTGGGCGCCGATCGAGGAGCTGACGCCGGAGGAGTTCGACCGCACGATTCGCATCAATCTGCGCGGCACGTATCTCAGCTTGCACCACGGCGTGCCGCTGATGAAAAAGGCGGGAAGCGGCGCGATCGTCATCATCTCCTCGCTCAACGGGCAGCGGACGTTCAGCACTGCGGGAGCGAGCATCTATGCCGCGACCAAGGCGGCGCAGGCATCGATGTCGAAGTCGATGGCGCTCGAACTGTCGCAGTCGAGGATCCGGGTGAATTCCGTGTTTCCGGGGTCCACCGAAACCGGCATCGGGCTCAACACCTGGCGGCGGAATACCGACGCCGTGTGGTTCCCGGTGGAGTTTCCGGCCGGCGACGTGCCGCTCACCGGCGGCAAGCGCGCGAGTGCAGAGGATGTGGCCGAGGGGATCGTCTTCCTCTGCTCGGATGCGGCGCGGCATATCACGGGCGCGGAGCTGAACGTCGATGGCGGGCAGTCGTTGATCAGGTGAGGCTCCCCCTCCCACAAGAGGTGTGGTCGGTGCACGATCTCTCGCTTGGTTGTGCCTCCCCTTGTGGGGTGGGGTGGGAGACCGACATTGGTGCGAAAAGTCCCGTGCTTGGCTCTGAGAAAGTGCATGCGTTGGTGCGGGTGGTGGACGTGAACTTCTGTCATGTGCGCGCTGGTCGGCTAGCACGGACACCGTTCTACCTAACAACATAACGAGTACCGCAACTCGTTGCGGCCGCGCTTGACAGGGTTTGGCGAATGGGGCAGCGTCGGCACTCCAGTCAGCCGAAAAGAGGCACGTGAAGGCCCGAGGCGGGACTGCGTTTATTGGGAGGAATTTCATGACCTACTCGCCCTCCAGCGAGAGCATTTCTGTTCGTCCGAACCAGCATCTTGCCAAGCTCGCGATCGCGGTGCTGCTCAGCAGCACCATGGTCACAACCGGCTTTGCGCAGAGCGTCGACCTTTCGAAGTGGTCGCCCGAATATGTGAAGTCGATCGCCGGCACCGCGACCTATGACACCGCCAAGGATTGCGGCGCCGTGGTGCCGAACGACTACAAGGGCAAGGTGAGCTACTGGTATACCGGCCCATTCGAGGCCGATCCGGTGATCGCGCACGAGCAGGACAAGGCGTTCTGGGAAGCGTTCAAGGCCGCCTACCCGAATATCGAGACCGACGTGCAGTCGATCACCTACAACGAGCTGCTCGACAAGTTCCGCACGGCGCTGCTCGGCAACGCCGCGCCGATGGTGGTCCGCCTGCAGATCCTGGGCGGCGTCGAGTTCGCAGCCAAGGGCTATCTCAATCCGCTGAAGCCCGAAGACGTGGGCTATTCGTCGGCCGACTTCTGGCCGGGTGCGCTGAAATCGGTGACCTATGAAGGCACGACTTACGGCATCCCGACCAACAATGAGACCATGGCCTTCATCTGGAACGCCAAGATCTTTGCCGATGCCGGGCTCGATCCCGAGAAGCCGCCGGCAACCTGGGATGACGTGGTCGCCTATTCCAAGCAGATCCACGACAAGCTGGGCATCGCTGGATACGGCCTCGTCGCCAAGCAGAACGCCGGCAACACGCCGTTCCGCTTCATGCCGCAGCTTTGGGCCTATGGTGGCGGTGCGCTCGACGAAGCCTCGGATGCGCCGACCTACAAGGACATCTGGATCGACAATGAGGGCTCCAAGAAGGCGCTGCAGGCGGCGGTGGACATGTATGTCCGCGACAAATCGGTGCCCACCTCGGCGCTGACCAACACCCAGGCCGAGAACCAGGCGCCGTTCATCGCCGGCCAGCTGGCCATGATGATCGCGCATCCGTCCGAATATGCCCGGATGAACGACCTTGCCTCGAAGGCGACCGGCGCCGACAAGGCCAAGGCCGACGAAGTGGTGGCCAACATGCGCTACGGCCTCATCCCGGAAGGCCCGGCGCGGCGCGCCGTGGTGTTCGGCGGCTCGAACATCCACATGGTGAAGTCCGAATATGTCGAAGGCGGCAAGTCGGACGAGATGGCGGCCAAGGCGCTGATCTGCATGTGGACGAGCCCTGAATGGTCGACCAAGCTCTCCTGGACCGGCTCCAATCCGGGGCACCTCGGCGGCTTCAAGACCGAGTGGATGAAGGAACGGCTCGACACCATCAAGTTCCTCGATGTCACGACCTCCATGCTGCCCAACGGTATCCCCTTCCCGGTGATCCCCGAGGCGCCCGAGATCATGAACATCATCGTGCCGGACATGATGCAGAACGCGCTGACCGGCAACATGACGGTCGACCAGGCGGTCGAGGACGCCAAAAGCAAGATCGAGGCCATCGTCGGCGGCGGCATCTAGGCAGCCCAACGCAAGACTTCGGACCGACGGCAACGCGTCGCCGGTCCTTCCACTTCACGAGGCAGGCGGGGCCAAGAGTGAGCGCAGCACAGGGCGAAGCCATCTTCCGGGACGTGCCGGCAACGGCGCCGAAGCGGGCCAATGTGTTCCGGCGGATGTACAACCACCGGCACGATTATCTCTATGTGCTGCCGGCGATCATCGTGATGCTGATCGTCATCGCCTACCCGATCTACTATACGATCGAGCTTTCGTTCTTCAACACCCCGGCCAGCCTGCAGCTCAGCCAGAAGCAGTTCAACGGGCTGGACAATTACATCACCATTCTGACGAGCCCGGTGTTCTGGAAGGTGACGTGGCAGACGCTGGTGTGGACAGTGCTGTCGACGTTCTTCGCCTTCATCCTCGGCCTGGGCGCGGCGCTGGCGCTGCATCGGGAATTCGTCGGCCGCGGCTTCCTGCGCGCGCTGCTCCTCATTCCGTGGGTGGTGAGTGCGGTGGCGGCCTCCTATGTGTGGAAGTGGCTCTACCATTCCGACTTCGGCGCCATCGGCGCGCTGGTGGTGCAGCTCGGTCTATCCGACAAGCCGATCAACTTCCTCGATAACGTCAATACCGGGCTCTACTCGCTAATCGTCGTGAACGTGTGGAAGGAGTTCTCCTTCGCCATGATCATGCTGATGGCCGGCCTGCAGACGGTGCCCGACCAGCTGCTGCGCGCGGCGCAGGTGGATGGCGCGAGCCCCTGGCAGCGCTTCTGGCACGTGACCTTCCCGCATTTGCGCGGCGTCTCGACGGTGACCGTGCTGCTGCTGGTGGTCTCGAACTTCAACTCGTTCATCATCCCCTTCATCATGACCGGCGGCGGGCCGGTGGGCTCGACGCAGATTTGGATCACCCACATCTACGAGCTCGCATTCCTGCGCCAGCGCTGGGGTCTCGGCGCGGCCTACGCGGTGCTGCTCTTCATCATCATGATGACGCTGGGATATTTCTATGTGCGGGCGCTGACCCGTGGCGATGAGCAGAGGGCGGGGGCGTGATGTTGGCTTCAGTCTTCCCCCAACCACAGCGTCATTCCCGCGCATGCGGGAATCCAGGGGAGAGCCGCCGGTGCGTACTGCCCTGGATCCCCGCCGTCGCGGAGATGACGCCGGGCTTGGGGCGGGTGCAGAGCAGCGGGCACCGCGACCTCCCCAACCCCCTCCCCCAGCCCCTCCCCTCAGGGGGGAGGGGAGCGAGAGATCGTGTCCGGCTGCCCTGGATCCCCGCGTTCGTGGGGATGACGTCGGGTGTGAGGCTGAGGCAGGGGCAGACGTCGCGTGCGGCGATGACATCGAGCGTGGGGAGGCCGTCATGACCGATGCAACGATGGTGGCGACGCGGCCGGTGATGCGGCGGAAGGTGGATGGGTGGCGCTGGGGCGGGCGGCTTTTCCTGACGCTGCTGCTCGGCTTCACGGTGATGCCGATGGCGTGGATGCTGATCACGTCGCTGAAGACCGGCTTTGCGGCGATGCAGTATCCGCCGCAATGGTGGCCGACCGAGCCGACGCTGGACAATTACTGGCGGCTGATCGACCCGTCCGGGAGCGTCGGGCAGGATTTCCTGCGCTATTTCTGGAACAGCCTCTGGGTCTCGACGCTGACGACCATCCTGGCGGTCGTGGTGGCGGTGCCAGCGGCGTATGCCTTCTCGCGCTTTCGCTTTCCGGGCCGCACCTTCCTCTTCTTTTCGGTGCTGCTGCGGAACATGTTCCCGGCGGTGGTGTTCCTGGTGCCGCTCTTCATCCTGATGCGGCTCCTCGGCCTCGTGAACACGCACGGCTCGCTGATCCTCACCTACCTGACGTTCGGCCTGCCGCTGGCGATCTGGCTGCTCAAGGGGTTTTACGACAACATCCCGATCCAGCTCGAGCAGGCGGCGCGGATCGACGGGGCGACGCGGTTCCAGGCGTTCTTTTTGATCGTGATGCCGCTCTCGACGCCGGGCATTATCGCCACCTCGATCTATTCGTTCATCGGGGCCTGGAACGAATATATCTACGCCTACACGTTCCTCACCCGGCACGACCAGATGACGCTGCCGGTGGGCATCCAGCGCTTCTTCTCGGAGAACGCCACGGACTGGCCGGGCCTGATGGCCGCGACCTTCATGATGAGCGTGCCGGTGGTGGTGCTGTTCCTCGTCCTGCAACGATATTT
>DATCRS010000503.1:0-4865 GCA_036568845.1 Devosia sp.
CAGTCCCCTCCACCACTTCCTGCCGGCCACCCGAGCGGGTGTAGCTCAATGGTAGAGCAGCAGCCTTCCAAGCTGAATACGAGGGTTCGATTCCCTTCACCCGCTCCAATTCCCCCGCAAGTTGCCGTGCTGGTGAGCCACAGAGCCGTCACGCCATGCCGGCGCGGTGGGCAGCCTCGGCTTCGCCGACGATCCAGTCCCGAAAATCTTGATCTTGGGCACGTTGCGGCGTGCTTCGGGATAGGCGAGCCAGAAGGCGGTGCCCTCGTCGATGACATCGTCGAAGGGTTGGATCAGCCGCCCGTCCGCCAGTTCCTGGCGATAGTAAGCCGGCGTCAGCAGGGCCACACCGCCATCGGCCATGGCGACCTGTGCATCGAGCGCCTGCACGTTGAGCGAGGGTGCCGTTTGCCGCTCCAGCACGTCGAGGGGCAGTCCGTTCCTGTTGAGCCAGATCACCCACCACGGGTCGTTCGAATCGAGCAGGGGCAGCTTGAGGATATCGGCCGGCTTGTTGACGCCGCCGATGCTCGCGGCCAGCCCGGGCGAGAGCATCGGGGTAAAGCGGACGTCGAGCAGCTTGTGCGCGACAAGGCCCGGCCACACGCCGCGTCCCGCGCGAACCACGACGTCCACTTCCTCGCGCGTGAAATCCACCAGGCGGGAGGTGGTCTCGAGCCGTACGGCAATTCTGGGGTGCAAGAGCTGGAATGTCCCCAGCCGCGGCGCCAGCCATTGGGATGCGAAGGTGTGCACCGTGTTGAGGATGAGCGTGCCTTCCTCGCTGGCAAGGTCGGTGAAGGCGTCGCGAAGGATGTCGAAGGCCCGGTTGGTTTCCGGCGCCAGGCGCTGACCGGTTTCGGTGAGCAGCAGTCCACGCGGGCGGCGCAGGAACAGCGGCGAGCCGAGGCGCTCCTCGAGCAGCTTGATCTGATAGCTCACGGCCGCCTGTGTCATGCCGAGCTCCTCGGCAGCGCGCGTGAAGCTGAGGTGCCGGGCGGCGGCCTCGAAGACCCGGATGGCGGCAAGAGGCGGCAAGTGGTCGGTCACGGCATAAGGGCTCCTTATGCGAGCCTATCGAGCTTTAGTTGGAAATCAAGGCGCTGCAGGCGCACATCACTGCCCAGCGATCAAAACGCAGGTGATGAAAATGTCGACCTCAGATCTCGAACTTTCCCGCCTCCCCAGACTTCAGTGGATGCTGGAGAAGCCTTGGCTCTGGCTCCGCACCCTGGCGCCACGCCGTCGCGCCGCGACCGATATCCGTGAACTGAGCGAGCATCTCCGCCGCGACGTCGGGATCGATCTCTAGGACGGCTACGGGCTTTCCCGCTTCGTAGCCGCCACGGATCGCCCCCACTGTGCCTCCGGGGCAGTATTGGCCCGGGGCAATCTCGGGGGCGATCATGGAGACAAGACTCCGCTATCTGCCGGCAATAGGCACGGTTCTTATCGTCGTTGTGCTGCTCGTGGCCTTGCTCTGGGGTGGTCCGAGAATTGACTGGTCCTCGGCAGCGGCCCTCGTCTTCATCGCCGCGTTTGCTTTTGCCGTCGCGGCCACCCTCCGCTACGCCGTCGGCGCCGCCGAGCCGGATGTCCGTCCACCTGGGGCCGACGGTGACACACTCCTCCGCAGCCGCCTTGCGCCGCTCGTCATTGGGATCGGCACCATCGGCATCCTTGTCGTCGCCGGTGCTGTCATCTGGGGCGTCAGCCTGATACGCGAGCCGCGAACCGTCGATCCCAGCGTGTATCTGGGTATCTTCTCGTCGGTCGTTCCCGTCTTTGCCACCTGGGTTGGCGCGGTTATCGCGTTCTACTTCACCAACGAGAGCTTCCGTCAGGCGGCTGAAGCCAGCGGCGCAACAAAGGGTGATCCCAGCGACAGCGAGCCCATCACCTCGCCCACGCGAATGATCCCATTCGAAAAGATCACGCACTACGAACTCAAGCCCAAAGACGACGGAACCGGATTGGAGGATCCGGGCGGCGTTGATTTCAGCGCGATCAAGCCGCTGTTCAGCGCCACCGTCTCACGGATCATCATCCTCGATCCAAACAAGCGGCCAGTCAGAATCGTCCGGCAGAAACTCGTCCCCGCCGACATGCCGGACGACGCCAAGCTGAGCGAGTACTTCGTCCACGACCAGAATGCTTCGGACGCCATAAACTTCAAGACCATTCCGGAAACCTCGACCGTCGGCGAGGCCCGAGCCGTGGCGAAGCTCTACAAGCTTGCCGACCTCTTCGTGACCAAGACCGGTGGTGCTGAGGAACCGATCCTGGGCTGGGTTCCCGACGACCGGCTGCGCTAAACAAAAACGCCCCGGACCTGCCGGGGCGTTGCGCATGTCGCGTTGCGATCAATACTCGCAGACGTAGATCGCCTTGGTACCCTTGGGCGCGCGCTCACAGGTCCACCAGGCCGCGACCGGCATCTTCGGACGATCGACCTTAACCGCAGCGGTCGCAACCATGGCGGCGGCGTCGGCCGCGTCATTGACATTGTCGCGAATGATGTCGCGGCATTCGGCCTGCAACAGCGGTAGAACGAGGCACTTGGCCGGGTAGGCCGAAGCGGCCTGAACCGGAACGGTCGGCGCGACAAACCCGGCCGCAACCAGCGCGGCGACGGCAATAATCTTCTGCATTGCATTCCCCTGTTTGTTGTCCGGCGCCATTCAGGCGCCGAGAAATCCCTCACGGCCCCCGTAAATTCGGCAGCCACACCTATCTTGCACGCGCTTTTCCCGCCGCCAAGCGGGCGCAAGTCAAATCATGCGCCGCGGAGAAACCGGTCGCCTTCGTCGTCGAGCGGCAGGCAGAGCTCGATCGAAAGGCCGCTCAGCGCGTCGTCGTGTGCCGAGGTGAACTGCGCCTCGAGCGAGGTCATGCGGAAGCGCACGCCGTTGCCCAGGTCGAACGCCAGCGGCAGGATGACCGGGATCTCATCGGTTTCGGCGAGCGGCGCCAGCACTCCTTCGAAGGCGCCGCCTGCCATCGCTGCTTCCAGCTTGCCGGCGAACTCCGGCCAGTCGAGCGCATGCCGCCGCAGGCGCGAGTAGATGATCGCGCCGACCTCCGGCCAGTTCTGGATGGTGCTGCGGAACTGCGGCGACAGCAGCACGTCGAAGAGGTTGCCGATCGGCGGTCCTGGGTCCGCGCGGAAGCCGAACATCTCCTGCGCGCGGCCGTTTGCCGCCATGACGTCCCAGAATGGCGTCATGGCGAGGGCGGGGTAGGGCCAGTTGCAGAGAATGTAGCGTTCGACCGTCGCCATCGCTTCGGCAACGCTGCGATCGGTCGAGCTGCGGCGCTTGTAGGGGCTGACATACCCTGCCGCTTCGAAGAGATCGGCGCGCCGCGCCGGCTGCAGCTTCAGCGCTTCGGAGAGACGGAGGATCATTTCCCTTGTGGGGCGGGAGCGTCCAGTCTCGAGGAATGACACATGCCGCTGCGTCGTATCGGCCGCCAGGGCCAGCCGGTGCTGGCTGACGCCGCCGGTGCGTCGTTCATCCGCGAGCAGGTCTCCGAACCGCGACATATTGCCCTCCCAGACCTCGAGCGCACTTCATGCCCAACCCTCTGTCCGAGGGCAATTCCTTGCGGCGGAATTGAAACCACGTCGCCGCCCAGTCGAGAACCAGCACGGCTCAACAACGGAGTGTTGCCATGCTGTTCTGGATCTTTGCCGTTCTCGCCCTCTACCTCGTCCAGGTCTTCATCCCATCGCCGATCCGCATCGCCCAGGTCGGGATCAGCGGATATGTCGGCTCGCGCGACGAGTTGCCCGACCTGCCGCCGCTGGGTGCCCGGGCCGAGCGGGCGGCGCGAAACCTCGCCGAAAGCCTGCCGTTCTTTCTCGCCGCATCGATCCTTTGCATCGTGCTCGATGCCGAAACGCCGTTGGCACTGGCCGGAGCGGCGGTCTTCCTTGCCGCTCGGATCGTCTACCTGCTGCTCTACATCAACGCCGTGCCCTATATCCGGTCGGGCGCCTGGACCATCGGATTCGTCGGCATCCTGATGATGGCCTGGCCGCTCTTCGCCAAGTTGGCGTGAGGGCACTTGCACGGCGCGCGCTTTGCGATTAGACCGTCCGACGCCTGAAGGGGTATAGCTCAGTTGGTAGAGCATCGGTCTCCAAAACCGAGGGTCGCGGGTTCAAGTCCTGCTGCCCCTGCCAGGCACTAGATCCCATACTGTGAGTCTTTCCAGCTTCTCGATCAGAGGGCCGGGACCACGCACGCGGGCTCGACGATGGGCGCTCGCGGAAAGAGGGACTGTCCGCTCCCCGCCCAAGCACCAACCCTTTGTTGCATCGCTGCAACAGCCTCTGGAAACTAGTCGCGCGAGCGGTTATCTATCTGGTCGCTCCGCATTATTTTGGGAGTCTTGGTGACGCGTTCGCGTCGGGGGCAGGCGGCTTTTCGGGCCGCGTCGTTAGCGTTAGGTTGTGGCACATGAATAAGACGGCAGTTGAGCCGCGGTTGGGCGGTCCGACCTTGTGGACCCACCTCAGTTCCGGCCTTGCGGCTTTCTTTGGCAAGCATCTCATCGGCCGTCCCAGGCACGGCGCGGTCAGTCTGACACTGCCCAACGGCAAGTCGGTGACGTTCGGCAACCCCACCACCGGCGAACACGCCAAGCTGCACATCCGCAATTTCAAGGTCATCACCAAGACGCTCCGCCGCGGCACCGTCGGCTTCGCCCAGGCCTATATCGACGGCGATCTCGAGGTCGAGGACCTCACGGCGCTCTTCCGCTACTTCCTGCAGAATCGCGACGTCTTCGATCCGTCCGAGGAAAAGGGCTGGTTCCGGCGCGCCACGCAGGACCTCGCCTACCACATGTCCCGCCACAAC
>DATCRS010000504.1:0-2554 GCA_036568845.1 Devosia sp.
ACACCATCTTTGCCGGCGGCCGCGCCTATGGCCTGCGTGCCGAAATCCTGTCGGGCGGTCAGATCTGGTTTCGCAACGAAGAGCCGCTGGAGATCGACCCCGCCGTCCCTACCGGTATCCAGGTCATCACCACCTTTGCGGGCCGGATCGAAGACCCATCGGCTCCCCCTAACGTCGATCCTGCGCCTATCCTCGGCGTCAACTGGACTGCCGAGGAGATCGGCGGCATCGCCGTGACGCCCGAGCAGAGCACGATTTCCATCGGCCGCGACAGGCGTGCCGGCGGCCGCGGCGGCTGCAACAGCTACTTCACCCAGGCGGAGGTGAACGGTGACCGCCTCGCCTTTGCGACAGTCGCCGCTACCCGCATGGCCTGCGACGAAACCGTGATGGCGCAGGAGGCGGTCTTCTTCGATGCCCTTGCCGCCACCCGCTTCTGGCGGCTCGAGGGCGGAAAGCTGGTGCTGCTCGATACCGGAGGTCAAGCCGTGATGCGGCTCGCCAGGTCTGCCCGCTGAGACTTGACCGGAGCCCGACCGGCTCGCAGGGTCGATCCGCTCAGTCGGAGTCGCCCATGGATACGCCCAGCCTTGTTTCTCGCCTTCTCGACGTCATCGAGCAGGACATCGTTCCCATCACCCGCGGCGGGGTCTCCGGCGGCAATAAGCTCTTCGGCGCCGCGATCCTGCGGAAGTCAGACCTCTCCGTGGTTGTGGCGGAGACCAACAACGAGACCGAGAACCCGCTCTGGCACGGCGAGATGCATGCCATCAAGCGCTTCTACGAACTACCTGCCGAACGGCGGCCGGACCCCAAGGACTGCATCTTCCTCGCCACTCACGAGCCCTGCTCTCTCTGCCTCTCCGGCATCACCTGGAGCGGTTTCGATAACTTCTATTTCCTCTTTTCCTACGAGGACACACGCGACCGCTTCTCGATCCCGCACGATATCGCCATCCTGCGCGAGGTCTTCGCCGTGCCCGATCCCGACCGCACCGAAGTGCCGGTGGATCGCCCGCTCTACAACCGCAAGAACCGTTTCTTCGAGGCGCACGACCTCACGGCGATGATTGCCGGCATGGATCGCACGCACAAGGAAGACCTCGTCGCCCGCATCGACGAACTAACGGCGCTCTATCACGGCTTGTCCGCCGACTATCAGAAGAACAAGGGCTTCAAAGGCATCCCGCTGAGCTAGACCAGCACCAGCGTGGCCGCGACGAAAGCCAGCGCCGCCAGCACGAAGGCCAGCAGCACCAGCAGCAGGATCTGCAGCGAGGAGGACATTCGTCCGGCCCAAAGGGGATTAGTTAAGCTCGGCCACCAGCACGCTCGAGCGGCTGCCTTCGATTTCGGGCGGCAGCGGCATGGATGAGGCGGCGATGGTGAACGTCGACATGATGGCGACGAAAAGAGCGACCAGCGAGAATTTCAGCATTTTGACGCCCCTGAGGCGAACGTTGATGGACCGTTGCCCCGGGGGAGTAGCGCCAGCGCTTTGAACAGCGTGCGAATGGCCCGTTTATGTGCCGTTCATCTTCGTGCCCGCAACGAAAAGGGCGGCCCGAGAGCCGCCCTTTGTTATGCCGTCTGCAACTGCCGCCGCTGCTTGGCGGCGTCCTTCTTGGCCCGGTTCCACCGCTGCTTGGCCGGCTTGGCTCCGACCGGACGCTGCTCGTGGTCCATCCGGGGCTGGCCGGGATGGTTGCGCGGTGCCCGGTCGGCCACAATGGCCGCCTTCTTGGCGCCGGAAAAATGCCGGCCCGCATTAGCCTGCTTACGCTGACCGTTCGGACGCTGCCCATCGGCCCGCTGGCCGTCGCGGGGATCGTTGTTGCGCTGGCGCGGAGCCTCGGCACGCTGGCCGTCGGTAGCCTCGCCGAAGCCGGGCAGCTGACCGGGGCGCTTACCGCGGTGGGTGGAAACCTTCGGCGTCTTCACGACGCCGGTTTCGTTGGCGAGGTTGAGATCGCCCGAAACCGGAAGCGTGCGACGGATCAGCCGCTCGACGTCGCGAAGCTTCGATCGCTCGGTACCGTCGCAAAGCGTGATGGCAAAGCCCGAAGCACCGTTGCGCCCCGTGCGGCCGATGCGGTGAACATAGTTCTCCGCATCGTCCGGCAGCTCGTAGTTGATCACGTGCGATATATCCGGCACGTCGATGCCACGGGCTGCGATATCGGTGGCAACGAGGATCCGCACCTTGCCGCTGGCAAAGCCCTTGAGCGCCGCTTGCCGGGCGTTCTGGCTCTTGTTGCCATGGATGGCGGCGGCCTCGTGGCCGTCGATAGTGAGGTTCTTCACCACCCGATCGGCACCATGCTTGGTGCGCGAAAAGATGATGACGCGCGAGAGCGCTTCGTCGGCGAGGAGCTCATTGAGCACCCCGCGCTTGGCTTTCGACCCGGCGAGGATCACCCGCTGGTCGATGCTGACCACGGTGGTCGCCGGAGGCGAGGCCTCGACGCGCACCGGATCGTTCAGGAGGCCCTTGGCCAACTCGGCGATCTCGGGAGCCATGGTGGCCGAAAAGAGCGCCGTTTGCCGGCGGGGG
>DATCRS010000505.1:0-8699 GCA_036568845.1 Devosia sp.
GGCCAGAGTGCTGCGCGACGAGCGGGTCGCCGCCGGCACGCCGCTCACGCACGGGGCCGCCCTTGAGGAGGTCGCCCGCCGCCACGGCTACCGCGACTGGAACACCGCTTCGGCGGCGCTGCCCGAGCGCTTCGTTACGCCCGTGCAGGTCGGCCAGCGGGTCAAGGGCACTTTCATGGGTAAGCCTTTCGTCGGCCTCGTCATCGGCATGCAACTGACCCCGCCGCACTATCAGGTGACGGTGAAGTTCGATCAGCCGGTGAACGTCAGCAAGTTCGCCTCGATGGTGCACAACCGCCAGCGGGTGAGCACCACCATCGACGTGCGCGGCATCTCGATCTCGCACACCTCCGACGGCGAACCCCACATGCGGTTGCAGCGCTTGTAGTTCGAATGCTTCGGCTCCATCGCCTTCTCCCCTTGGGGGAGAAGGTGCCCGAAGGGCGGATGAGGGGTATGTCTCCACATCGACGATGGCTGAGAGATACCCCTCATCCGTCTCGGCCTTCGGCCGATCCACCTTCTCCCTCAAGGGGAGAAGGGGTCCCGACTGCGGCTTGTGTGCCGCCTTATCCTTCCGTTGGGTTGCCTTTCATCGGCAAGTGCCGATATATGGGCCGCACTCCCGCCTCAGCACGGAAACATCGATGACCACCCAGACCCAGCCGATCGAGCTCTATTACGCCGGTACGCCCAACGGGCGAAAGATCACCATCATGCTCGAAGAGCTCGGCGTTCCCTACAATATCCACTGGGTCAACATCGGCCGCGGCGACCAGTTCAAGCCGGAGTTCCTGGAGATCTCGCCCAACAACAAGATCCCGGCCATCGTCGATCCCGAAGGCCCGGGCGGCCGGCCGATCTCGATCTTCGAGTCGGGCGCCATCCTCAAGTATCTCGCGCTGAAGTTCGGAAAATTCTACCCGACGGATCCTTACGAGCAGGTCAAGACTGACGAGTGGCTCTTCTGGCAGGTTGGCGGTTTTGGCCCCATGCTCGGCCAGAACAATCATTTTTCGGTCTACGCGCCCGAAAAGATTCCCTACGCCATCAAGCGCTATGCCGACGAGACGCACCGCCTCTTCCGCGTCCTCGACACCCAGCTGGGGAAGATGTTCGCCGCCGGCAAGGAATATGTGGCCGGCGACTATTCCATCGCCGACATCGCCATCTACGACTGGTCGACGAGCTATCTGCGCTACGAGATTGACCCGAACGAGTTCAAGAATTTTGACGTCTGGCGCCAGCGCATGGCGGCCCGCCCCGCGGTGATCCGCGCCAAGGCCATCCAGCAGCCCACGCCGGCCACCGATCTCGCCACCGACAAGGAAGCGCAGAAGGTTCTCTTCAACCAGCGCTGATATGAGAAAGGCCCGGAGCGACCCCGGGCCTTACTTCATTTGGTCGCCGTGTCGAGCTCGTTCATCGGCACCCTGGTCCAGGTCTGCTCCTGGCAGAGCACATAGAGCGCGCAGCCCTTGAGCACGATGCTGTCGGCGTCCCTGACCTTGATCTCGCCGGTATAGGTATTGCCGTCCTGCGGGTTGTAGATCTCGCCCTCGAACCGCCACGGATTGTCCGTCGCCTTGAGGGTGAGGATCTGCAGGCCCAGCATGGGCCGGTCGCGCTTCTGCGGATCCTTGTTGAAGACATCGGTGATGTCCTCGATCCGGATGCTCTCGGCCTGCACCCCGTACTGTTTGCTGTGCTGTTCGGTGATGACGATCTTGCTCAGCTTGCCGCAAAGGCCCGCCTCGCACTGCTCGATGGTCATCTGCGCCTGATCGGGCGTCTGCCACACGCCCTCGATGAGGGCCGCGGCCGAGGCGCTGCCCGAGGCGAGGGCGAATGCCGTGCCGATGGTGGTGAATGTCGCGATAGCTCTCGAAATCATGGACCACTCTCCGCCTAAGCTGTCCATCGGGCGTCACCGCACCCGCGGCGAGCATCCGTTTGTCCGCACCGAATAGTGTTCGCGCCGTTCGTGGCGGAAATCCACCCGCTCCAACGTTCCTCATCCGGAAATGTTTCGCCCGCGGCAGTTCTGCACCAGTGCCGCGCTCCCGGTCGGCAGCGGCGGCATTAACGATCCCTTAAGAGCGCGCTTCCGCCCCATGACAGGCATGCTACCAAGGAGGCGCGGAACCGCTCGCTTACTTGCTCATTTATGCCCCGCGTTTTGGCAGGAGTTGGTTATGTTGCGTGACGTCGTCCTTGAAGGCGCCCGTTCGGCCGAGATCGAAGCGCTCGTTCATCTGAGCGCTCATCCCGAGGCTGCCTTGCCCCCGCCGATCGCCCAGCGCCTCCGCGCCAAGGGCTGGATCGACACCGCAGGCGACTCCCATCTTCTCACCATCGCGGGCCGCACGCTCGTCGAAAACCGCTAGATCGCAGGCCAAAGCAAAAGCGCGAGCTGGGACCGGCTCGCGCTGAGGTGATGTTCGCCGTGCCCCTGAGGGCGCGAACGCGGCCTCAATAATCCTCGTCGGCCGGATAGAGGGGGCGGACCCTGTCGACGTAGCCGCGGCAGCGGTGCACACGCATCGAGTAATACCAGTCGTCCTCGTAAAGCGCCTCCACGATGACCCGGTTGCGGCTCAACTCGCGGACGAACGCAACGTCCTCAAACCCATAGTCGCGCAGGCCGCGCCGGATCTGGCGGTTGGTCAGGCACGCCGGTGCGAATTCCTGCCCCTTCCTTGGCGCGCCAAAGGTCTGCATTTCGGAGCTGTCGCCGCTTCCGCTGCCAAAGCTGAAGTCGGAGCCGAGGCTCTGCGCGGCGACAGGAGCAGTGCCAAGGGTAACCGCACAGACGGCGATCGCAACGAAGCGGGTGAGGGAGGTTCTGATCATGGTCACACCAAAGGGACTCTAGGCACCTGAGCAGAATACCACCCCAAGCTGAACCGGGTCCGGAGGAGGCGTTCATCCGGCGTTCAGGTTCTCGGCAGTTCGCGACAGCAAAACAGTGGCAGAGTCGGGATGTGGGGAAATGGCGGAGAGGATGGGATTCGAACCCACGAGACCCTTTAGGAGCCTGCACCCTTAGCAGGGGTGTGCCTTCGACCACTCGGCCACCTCTCCGTCAGGCCGCTGGATAAGGTGAGCTTGCCCGAGGCGCAAGCGCTTTTTCGCCCTGGCCGCTTCCATGGCCGGTAGCACGCGTGCCCAGCGTCGATGCGATCAGCGCACGTCGCCCCTCAGGCGTCCCGTTCGCGCTCGACCTCGCGAGCCAAGGCAAGGGCTTCGGCGCTGTCGCGGACGCCGGGGCGGGTCGGCTTCATTTGTCCGACCATGCGCGCCAGTTGCTGGAAGCTCAGGCGCTCATCGCGCTCGGCGGCGCGGTTGGCTTCCATCATCAGCCGGATCGGAAAGAGCACCGCCTCGAGCTCGGCCAAGGAGAGTTCGCCACGCTTTTCCGCGTCCTGTCCCGCCGTTTGCTCGGCGCGCCGCAGCAAGTCGTCGGTCTTATGCGCATCCAGTATCCCCCGCGCCTGCAGCGTCGTGAGGAGCTCGGCGATCACGGCATAGAGCCCCTGGAGTTGTAAGTTGGCGGTATTCATTGGACGCTCCTTGGTTTTGCGCAAACAACGTGCGAGCCGCTTGGCTGGTTCAACCGGGCGTCGATCGGCCCGTACCCTGTGGAGATTACGAGGATAGAGACCGCTTTTAAATGTCCGGCCAGGACAATTGTGACAATTCCGAAGGCAGGCGTTAACGGCCGTCCCCTAATCTTTCCCGATGGCCGAGCCGCATGACGAATCCCCGACCGCCGAGATATTCCGCTTCGATCGGAGCGATACGCTGCTGCGCAAGGTCATGGAAAGCGCCGCCGTTGGCATGTGCCTGGTAGGCGTCGGAGGCCGGCTGATTTATGCCAACCGGGCCTACGAGACCATGCTGGGCTACGGCCAGGGCGAGTGCCTGGGCCTCGAGGGCGAGGCGCTGATCTATGCCGAAGATCGTGATGAGGTGCTGGACCAGCTCCGCGATCTGATGATCGGGGAACTCGGCGAGTTTCGCCTCGAGTGCCGCATGGCGCGCCGCGACGGCAGTCCGATCTGGGTCAGTGCTTCTGCGTCGCTGCTCCGCAGCGAGATCACCGGCAACCCGGTCTACGCTATCGTCCAGTTGCTCAACATCGAGGCGCAGAAGCGCGCCGAGGCGGCGCTGGCCTATGGCGAGGCGCGGTGGAACTCGGCTCTCGACGCCGCGCAGCAGGGGGTTTGGGACGCCGATGTCCGCGCCGACAGTGTCTATTACTCACGCAGCTGGAAGACCATGCGCGGCTTCGACCCCGATGAGGAGGTCGACAGCGCCAAGGAGAGCTGGCTGGCCCGCCTCCACCCCGACGATCGCGACCGCATCCGCGCCACGGTCGACCTGCAGTCCACCGGTGAGGATGGCTACGGCACGCTGGAGTACCGCGAGCGACATCGCGACGGTCACTACATCTGGATTCTCTCGCGCGGCCGCCCGATCGAATGGGACGATCGGGGCAACGTGCTCCGCACCGTCGGTACCGATACCGACATCACGCACCTCAAGAAGGCCGAGGCCGAACTCGCCGCTGAACGCGAACGCCTGCGCGTGACCCTGCAATCGATCGGCGACGGCGTCATTTCCATCGATGCCCGGAGCCGGATCACCTTCATGAATCCGACGGCCGAGTCGATGACGGGCTGGACGCTTGCCGAGGCGCTCGGCCGCCGTCTCGAACAGGTCTTCTCCATCGTCGAGGAGGGCAGCGGCCGCATCGCGACGAGCCCGGTCGCGCGCTGCCTTGCCGATGGCGAAGTGGTGTTCCTCGACGAGGATGTCGTGCTGGTCGGCCGCCATGCCGAACGCCGCGACATCCGCAGCTCGGCGTCACCACTCCGAGCCGCCGACGGAACCATCCAGGGCGCCGTGCTGGTGTTCCAGGACGTGACCGCCAGCCGGGCGCTGCAGAAGCAGCTGGCCCATTCGGCGACGCACGACGCACTGACCGGGCTACCCAACCGGCTCGCCTTCGAGCGCGCGCTGATCAGCGTTTCCGACGAAGCACGCCGTGATCTCCGTACCCATGCGCTCTGCTTCATCGACCTTGACCGGTTCAAGCCGGTCAACGACACCGCTGGACACGCTGCCGGAGACGCCCTGCTGCGGCACGTCGCCCAGGTCATCCGGTCATGCTGCCGCCGCCAGGATTTCGCCGCCCGCATCGGCGGTGACGAGTTCGCCCTGCTGCTCGCCGATTGTCCGATGTCGGGCGCCGAGCGCGTGGCCCAGAAGCTGGTCGACGCCATCGCGGCCATCGAATTCCACTGGGACGACAAGGTCTACCGCATCGGCGCCAGTGTAGGCGTCACCGCCATCACCAGCCGCCTCGCCAATCCGGCGGAACTGATGAACGAGGCGGACGCCGCCTGCTATGCCGCCAAGGCCGGCGGCCGCAGCCGCGTCATGCTGTACGAAGCCGCCTAACCCAGCGCCGACGCCAGGATCATTCCGGCGAACGCTCCCAGCACCACCGCCGCGATGCGCTGCAGCAGATGCTGCCGGGTGCCGCCGGTCGCCGCCCCAATCGCGCCGCCCATCAGGATCCATCCAAGCCCGGTGCCGAGCACCAGGACCGAGAAGCCGGCGTAGTAGAGCCAGAGGTCCGGATGGGCCAGCGGGATGATCGTCAGCGCCACGATGATCGCCTTGGGATTGAGCAACGTGGTGATGAGCACCATGCGGAAATCGACACGCCGCGCCGCCGCTGCCCCTGCCGGCCGGGCCCAGAGCCGCAGCGCGATCCAGGCGACGTAGGCCGCCACCATCACCTTGAGCACTGTGCCCACTACCGGCCACGCAGCGATCACCGGCGACAGCACGCCGCGGATGAGGAGAATGGCGATGAGGTAACCGGCCAGTGCCGCCATCGCGAGCGGCAGCGCCGCCCGCACGCCGCCCATCGCCCCCGCCGTCGCCAGTAGCGCATTGGTCGGCCCCGGCGCGCCCAGGATGGCAAGCACAGCGAAAAAGAAGAGCAGCGGGTCGGTCATTGCCGGGTTATTTCAGCCGGTAGATCCGCTCGGCATTGCGGAACAGCAGTTTTTCCTTCTCGTCCTCGCTGCACTGCGCGATGATCTCCTCGGTCGCGTGCACCCAGCGGGTAAGGTCGGCAAAGAGCGTCACCACCGGATGGTCGCTGCCCCACACCACGCGGTCCCAGCCGAAGGCAGCGATGACGTGCTCGACATAGGGGCGGAGCTGGTCGACCGTCCAGTTGCCCTTCACATTGGCGAGGATGCCCGAGACCTTGCAGACCACGTTCGGCATCGCTGCGATGGCGTCGATCCTGTCGGCCCAGCCGTCCCACTCGCCCTCCGCGATTTTCGGGTTGCCGCAGTGGTCGAGCACGAACTGCACCTCCGGCGCTTTCGGGATCAGCGCCTCGGCGATGTGCAACTCGTGACTTTTGACGCAGATGTCGAAGTTCATCTTGTACGCCGGGAGGCGCTTCAGATTCTCGATGAAGCGGGGCTGCTGCGACAGCTCGGGCGGCTGGAACTGCAGCAGCCGCCGGATTCCCTTCACCCCGCCCAGTGCCGCCAGCTTTTCGAGATAGGCCGGAAAGTCCTTGCTCTCGGGCCGCCCATTGGCGATGGCCCCGATCACCCGCGGATGCACATTGAGCGCGAACTCGCTCTCGGCGATCATGTCGGTCTCGACGACGTCCACCTCCATGTGGATCGCCGCCTCGATCCCCAGGTCCTCCGCCTCGGCCCAGTAGGCCTCTGCCGTCCACTGCCGGTTGAGCTCGGGTTCGCGGTCCAGCCAGGGATAAGAGAACGCCTCGGGATAGATGAGGTGCAGGTGGGTGTCGACGATGCGCATAAAGGCTCCTCTGGGCTAGGCAATTTGGCTAACATTTCAGTTCCGCCTTGCCCAGTTCGGGGCAGGGCGCTACGAACGCCGCGCTTACCCCGGGGAGATATTCCATGGCCGACCTCAACGGCAAGATCACGCTTATCACGGCCGCCGCGCAGGGCATCGGCCGCGCCTCTGCCGAGGCCTTCGCCCGCGCCGGCGCCAAGGTCATCGCCACCGACGTCAATGTCGAAAAGCTGCGCGAGCTCGACGGTCTCCCCGGCATCACCACCCGCGTGCTCAACGTCCTCTCGGCCGAGGAGATCGAGAAGGCCGTCGCCGAGATCGGCCGCATCGATGTGCTCTTCAACTGCGCCGGCGTCGTCCATAGCGGCACCATCCTCGAAATGCCGGAAAAGGACCTCGAATTCGCCTTCGACCTCAACGTCTGGGCCCAGGTCCGCGCCATCAAGGCCGTGCTGCCGCAGATGCTCGAGCGTGGCGACGGCGCCATCATCAACATGGCGACGGTGGCAAGCTCGGTGAAGGGCGTGCCCAACCGCGCCGCCTATTCCATCTCCAAGGCCGCCGTGATCGGCCTCACCAAATCCATCGCCGCCGACTACACGGCCAAGGGCATCCGCGTGAACGCCATCTGCCCCGGCACGGTCGAGAGCCCGAGCCTGCACGAACGCTGGAAGGCGACCGGCGACTTCGAGGGAGCCAGGAAGGCCTTCATCGCCCGCCAGCCCATCGGCCGCATCGCCCAGCCCGAGGAAATCGCCGACCTCGCCGTCTACCTTGCCGGCGCCACCTACACCACCGGCCAGATCCACATCATCGACGGCGGCTGGACGGCTTGATCTATGGCGGCGCCCTGGAGAGCTGATGGTTGGGATATTGGGTCTTCACGGCTCCGCGTCACATCCAGAGTCCATAAGCGGGTTCGGCGCCCGGCTCGCACGAGGCCAACCGTACTACGCACCCCGGGGCGCCTTTGAAGATGGCGAAGGCTTCACCTTCTTCAGGAGGAGGAGCGACTTCTCCATCCCTGCAGACGAGCTAACGAGCCTTGCAACGGAAAGCCTGTCAGCAACTGGCTCCGTGTCCGCTTGCGGCTTGAGCAATCCCTTGCTTGTCGGTTACTCGAGCGGTGCAGTCTTCGGTGCGGCTCTGCTCTCGGTGGCACCCGAGCGGTTCGCCGGCGCCGTCCTCTTGCGCCCGCAGGCCATCTCCGACGACTTCAAGTTCCCCGACCTGAAGGGAAAGCCGCTGCTTGTCATTTCAGGTCTCCATGACGACAGGCGGCAGCCATGGCATGCGGCCCAACTCGTCGATCAGTTGGCAGCGGCCGATGCCTCAGTTACTCATCATACGCTTGATGCCGGTCACGGCTGGGCACCGGAGGATCTGGATTTCGTGCTCGCACGTGCCTGGATGGACGAGCACGTACCCACCTAGCTAATTGTCGATGACGTTCGCACCGGCCTGAGGCCGAACAAAAACGGCGGCCCCCACTTGGGGGTCGCCGTTCGGCGCACTGACTGACTGATGCAACGCGTCAGTGCCGATACGTGCTCTGGCCGCCCTGGCTCGAGTAGTCGCTCTGGCCGCCGTCGCCCGAATAGCCGGTCTGGCCGCCCATTTCGGCGACCTTCTCCTTGACGTCGCCATAGAGCTTTCCGGCCTTGTCGGCAGCCTCCTCATAGGCCTCGCCGACCTTCTCCTTGCCCTGCTCGTAGAGCTCGGCAGCTGTCTTGCCCGCCTCGCGACGGAGCTTGTCGCTGGCTTCGCCCACGAGCTTGTCCTCCTCGCGGGTATGGGGCAGGGCGGCGCCGAGCGCCGCTCCGGCGGCGAAG